>JALOPY010000495.1 GCA_025453735.1 bacterium
AAATACCCTGTTACATTCCGTTGCCCGAAATTGAATCGCTTTTCAACACGAATGCGCCAATCTCTTTCGACTGGCGTTCGCTCATTAAATTTCAACGCCTGTCCAAAGGGATCAAGCGATGGCGGCAATGTGTAGGGTCTGCCCGTGTAATATCTGAATGTATTGCTGATGGAAAAATTTGCCAGCGGTCGAAAACTCAGGATCGAAAAACCGAAATTCGGAGCCGTAATATATCTCAGGTTCATAACCATTTTATGGGTTCGGTCATAATCGAGAAAAACATCTTCGGGGAAGCGCTGCTCTTTCAGATCAGCCAATTCTTCCTCGGTAGGCTCATAGTTGAAAAATGTCACGGGAACGGCCAAATTATCTGGATTGCTGTTTTTCCCTTTTGCCGCCTCGTAATTATAGCGGACATAGCCACGCAGGGAGCCCGTGGTTCTTTCTAAATTCACATGAAATCCCTTAATATCCGCATAATCTCTGTTAATATAAGTCCGATACGATTCCCCACCCTCGGTCTTGTAGAACGCCGATTCCACCAGATTTTTGACATCTTTATAATAGGCGCTGACGTCCAGTTGAAATCCGCCTGTGAAGCTTCGGACGATGCCGACATCATACGCTTGCGTGTACTCTGATTTCAGCTGAGGATTGCCAAGCGTATAAAGCGTGACAATACCGCCATCATCATTGATTTCATTATAAAATAGCTGGTTGAAATTGGGTCGCTGGGTAAACGTGCCATAGTTCAAATGAAAGACGGAGTATTCAGAAACAGGAAACGAAATTCCAATTCGAGGCTGGAGCCTGGTATATAATTCCGTTTCTTTCACTAATTTTGGATCTCGCAGCGGGTAAAATTTATCAAGAAAATATTGGGTATTGAGGTCATAAAAATCAAACCGCAGACCCACATTGGCGATCAATCCTTCAAACTCCATCTTGTCCTGAAAATAAAGAGCGCCCTCAAACGGGAAGGAATGAAAGATCAAATTTTGAATGTTCTGGGCATTGCTCGCATCGTATTCATAATCCACATTCAGATCGTAATAGTAAAATTGAACGCCGGTTTTCAATAGATTGTATTTATTAATTTGACTGGTGAGGCTGCCATTGAAAGAGTAGGTTCTGGTCTCCTGATCGCCCCGATCGTCATTCACTCTGCCAATCCGATGATTTGAGGGTCCCGTATAGTCCACCCAATTTCGGTTATTGCCATAATCATCCAGGTATTGATTATCTTCCAGCAGCTCGATGCGATCTTTTTCCAGCACATCGAGAATTTTAAAATTGAGATCGGCGAAACTGGCTGGCGAAAAAATATGTTTCCACTCCAGACCATATTGCAGCGAATTCTGCGTTCTTTTGGTGACGCTCAATGTTCGATCAAATAACCAGCGCTCCCAATTGCTATCCAGATAATTTTGAAACGCATAATCGTACATGAATGATAATTTGAACTTGTCGTTTATCGAAGGCTGATAGGTGAGATTTCCCAGCATCTGCCGCTCCAGATCGGGAACTGGTGTGGGCACGATGGGATTGGTGAGATTTTGTCGCATGGCAATGAAAACCTGGACGTCTCTGGCAATGGGTCCCCCTGTCGTGAAGTCGAACCGATAATCCATCGTGTTATCGTATTCAAGACCGACATCCCGTGTCGCTTGCAGCCACATCAGTCTGCCCAGGTTCGCCATTTTTAAAGAGTCCTGGTGATTTAAAGGATTGGGGGGCCAGACAATTCGTGGGGGCAAATATTTGGTGACGCCATAACCTCTGTCCCATAACGGTAATCCTGGGAGCAGCGGATTTTCTTTGAGCCACTCCTCGTTATCAGCCAGAAGGTTATAAAAATCCAAATTTGACGGCGAATAGACGCTGCCTCCCCAGCTTTTATAATAAGGAAGAATTGAAGCAAATTCGATTCTGGAATTCCAACTATTTTTTCCTTCCTTTGTGACCATATTGACGACGCCCGATTGGGCATTGCCATATTCAGCGCTGAAACCGCTGGTGTAAACTTCAACCTGATCCAATGCCGTGACGATAGGTAGAAAAGCTCGCTCATTGTTCAATGGATTGACGATGGCAGCTCCGCCAATGAGATACGTTGACTCACCAATTCTGCCGCCACGAAAATGATCATCAACCACATCCGCTTGAAGCTCAAGAATATCAGCAATATCCGCAACACCAGCGATACTGATCACTTCATTCATGTCGTATGTCAATTTCGTTGCTGTGAGATCTTTCTCAACTTTATCAGGTCGGTAGGCAGTAACGACGACCTCCTCTCCAGCAATTGCAATCGGATCCATCTGGAAATCGACACGAGTGGTTCGATCGATTTTCACCTGGACTTTGGTTCGTATCTGCTGGCTGTAACCCATGTAAGAGATTTTAACGTTATAATAGCCTGGTTGTACATTGAGGATAAAGTATTGTCCTTGCAGATCAGTCGCCGCCCCAATGGGACGATCCAGGGCAATTTCTCGATCGCCCTGCCAGACCGCTGTGACAATGACATTCGCCCCGATCAGCGGCTCGCCTGTTTGTTTGTCGATGACCGTGCCAGCTATTTTTCCCGTCTCACCTGCCCATAGACAGGTTAGCTGCAAGAAAACAACTAATCCTATGAAGATGAAAGATAGAATTATCTTTTTACGAAACATCAGAGACCTCCCTCCGAAGCCTGGTTAAAAAAGATCAAATTACAAAAATCAAATCACAAGCAAATCTCAATATTTAATTTTCAAATTTCAAACATTCAAAGCCAGAAATTCTGTTTGCAAATCAGATAGTTATTTAAAGAAACATCATTTCCATTGGGCTTTTGGATCATTGATTATTGAATTTTGAAAATTATTTGGAATTTAGATTTTGTTATTTGGAAGTTAAGTTAGATCTTTCATCGATTTAATCAACAACAGCGAATCTCGCTCGGCGATCTCGAGGTGCGCTTTCATCGCATCGAACGCTCCCTGCTCATCCTGCATTTTAATTTTATCAAAAATCATTTGATGATAATTGGGCGCATTATCGCTTTTTACTTTTTTCAGTTGACTGACAATGAGCGCCTTGACCCTGGGAAGCATGCTGAACAAGGGATCCATAATGAGCGGAATCAGGGGATTGCCACTCGACTGGGTGATCGCTGTGTGAAATTCAACATCCAACAGGGCGATTTGCTGGGAATCCTGATCCCGATCGCTAAATTTTTCAAGATTCATTTCAATTTTTTTCAAGTTTTCATCAGTTCTATTTTTCGCAGCGAGCATGGCAATGTGAGGCTCGATCATCTGTCGGACATGAACCAGGTGCATGATATAATCTTTGTCAAATTGCAGCTCTAAATACAAGCTCATCGGTTTGCTGGCATGGATCGAAGAA
>JALOPY010000496.1 GCA_025453735.1 bacterium
AATGAACTCAAAAAAGCAATTGAAAACGGATTGATGTCTGAAAAACTGATTGATACGGCTGTCTCCCGAATTTTAAGACTGAAATTCAGGCTTGGCATTTTTGAAAATCCTTATGTCGAAATTAAAGATAACAGTCCCATCGAAAAACCAGTTCATCGCAAATTCGCCCTGGAATTGGCGCGGAAATCCATCGTTCTATTAAAAAATGAAGGCAATCTTTTGCCGTTGAAAAAGAATCTTAAAAAGATCGCCGTGATCGGACCCAACGCGAATAGCTGGCGCAACTTATTAGGCGACTATTGCTACCAATCCATTCTCGAATACAATGAAGTCATGAAGGCAAATGAGAAAAATAAAGATGTCGATGTCGAAAATTTGCCTAATTCGACCGTGCAGGTCGTCACGATCCTTGAGGGTATCAAATCAAAATTGACTGATCAAACCGAAATCTTGTATGCAAAAGGGTGTTCGGTGATTGAAGAATCGAGAGCGGGCTTTGAAGAAGCAGCAAAAATCGCGCGAGAATCCGATGTCGCAATCGTTGTGGTGGGCGATAAATCAGGTTTTGTTCCGGGTTGCACCTCTGGCGAGGAACGGGATCGGGCGGAACTGACTTTGCCTGGCATGCAGGAAAGCCTGGTCAAAGCGATCCATGCAACGGGAACACCTGTCGTGCTGGTTCTGGTGAATGGAAGGCCTTATACACTGGAATGGATTTCAAAGAATATTCCTGCGATCATCGAAGCCTGGCTGCCGGCCGAAGAAGGCGGCAATGCCATTGCCGAGGTTTTATTTGGCGATTACAATCCAGGCGGAAAACTACCCATCACATTCCCGGCAAAAGTGGGGCAAATTCCAGTTTATTATCGCCACAAGCCTTCGGCGCAACGCTCACATGCCTGGGCTCATTATGTTGATGCGTCGTCCCAGCCGCTATTTCCGTTTGGCTATGGACTGAGCTACACCAAATTCAAATATAGCCAGCTCAAAATCAGCCCCAAACCGATCCCCACTGCTGGAAAAGTAACTATTTCGCTGGTTGTGCAAAATACTGGCAAATTGAAAGGAGATGAAGTTGTCCAGCTTTATATTCACGATCTACATGCATCAGTCACACGTCCTGTCAAAGAGTTAAAAGGATTCAAGCGAATTGAACTGGAGCCGGGGCAAAAGCAAAAAGTCCAATTCGAGTTGCCTGCAGATTTATTGGCATTCTATGATCAGGACATGAGGCTTGTTATTGAGCCAGGGGAGTTTGAAGTGATGATCGGGAGCTCATCTGAAGATATTCGGCTGAGAGGAACATTTGAAGTTATTGGAGAAACGAGGATTATTCAAGGTCAACGGGAATATTTTTCAAAAGTCAGTGGCACATAAAAAGGAGTGCAGTGCCTTCATGCACTGCTATTTGCGATCCAAAAAGGGATATCACTCCGCGTAATTGAAAGGACAAAAAATACATGGCAATTAAAGCCAAGCTCACGGTCTTTGATACCACGATGATCGTTGTCAGTCTGGTGATTGGAATTGGCATCTTCCGCACTCCCGCGATGGTCGCTGCCGCAACGAAAACTCCGACGCTCTTTTTTACTGCCTGGATTCTCGGCGGAATCATCAGTCTCTTTGGCGCACTGACGTTTGCCGAGATCGGCTCTCGGTTTACCAGGCCCGGCGCTTACTATGATGTCGTGGCAGATTGTTATCATTCCTCTCTGGCGTTCATGTTGAATTGGGCGAATCTATTGATCATTGGAAGTGCTGGCGCGGCAGCAGTTTCTATCATCGGCGCAGAATATCTGGTGCCAATTTTATTCCCCGCGGCGTTTCACACGCAATCGACCATTCAGCTCACGGCTGCTGTCTCAATTTTTATTTTATTGGTAATCAATTTTCTGGGCATCAAAATGGGCGCACGGACGCAGAACGTGCTTACCCTGATTAAAATTGCCATGATCCTTGCTATTATAATCTCAGCATTTGTTTTCAAAAAAACAGTTGGCAATCCGGTTCTCGCTCCATCGACTCCTGCGGGATTGCATTCATTTTATCTTGCATTGGCCATCGGACTCATCTCGGTGTTCTACACGTATGGCGGGTACCAGGGAACAATCAATTTCGGTGGTGATGTCCAGAAACCGGAGCGAAATATTCCGATGGCGATTTTTTTCGGGATCGGGATTATCATCACGCTGTACCTGCTGATCAACTTCGCATATTATCGGGTAATTGGCATCGAAGGCATGATTTCCACTAAACTTGTCGCCGCGGAAGTCGCCCGTTTTTGCTTCGGAAATGCCGGACACATTATCATTTCCCTGGCGATCTTCCTTTCCGCATTCGGATTCTTGAATGTCAATATGATGCAAACCCCGCGAGCGTATTATGCGATGGCAGAAGATCGGGTACTGCCAGGGATCTTTAAACGAATCAATAGCAGAACCCAGGTTCAAGAATTCAGCCTGGCGTTTTATTGCGCCACGATCTTGTTGTCGATCCTCCTGCTCGGCACATTTGAAAAACTGGTGAATTACGTGATGTTTCTGGATAGCCTCAACCTGGCAATTGTAGCATCGACGGTTTTTGTGTTACGCCATCGGGCGAAAAATTCTGGCGAAGATATAGTATATAAAGTCCCTCTCTATCCGATCATTCCAGCGATTTTTGTAATGTTCCTATTGAGCATTTCTGTAAATGTGCTTTTGACCGAGACGATGCCAGCGTTGTTTGGGTGTGCGATATTTCTGCTTGGTTACCCAATCTTTCGATTGATGCGAAAAGTGAATCCAGGTAATTGATAAAAGATAAAGAGAAATAAAATGATCAAAAAAGATGACATCCAAACCGTGCTAAGTTACATCAGGTCCCACTGGCACGACACCATCCAGCACCAAACCGAAGATACCGGAAAAATTTTGGGACTCCCCTATCCTTACACTGTTCCCAGCCACAACAATCCGAACATGCAAATTCATTTCTATTGGGATACTTATTTCACAAACATTGGATTGATAAAGCATGGACTTCTGGCCCTGGCGAAAAGCAATGTCGATAATCTGTTATTCGAGGTTGAAAAATATGGTTTTATTCCCAATGGGAACCGAACCTTTTTTCTCAATCGTTCCCAGCAGCCGTATCTTTCGCTGGCAGTTCGCGATATTTATGAAGCAACGCATAATCAAGATTGGCTTCGATCGGCTTTCACCACGCTCAAGAAAGAATATGCGTTCTGGGTGGAAAAACGTATGACTCCGTTGGGCTTGAACCGGCATTTTCATCACTCTACCGAAGACCAGCTTTTTGAATTTTATGAGGATGTAAAAAATCGCATCAATTTTTCTCCGAAAAATCGAGAAGAAATTTTAAGGGGAGTTGGTCATTT
>JALOPY010000497.1 GCA_025453735.1 bacterium
CCGGTACTGGATATTATTTTAAAAACGTTGCCCAATACAATTATTTTGAATATTGCCGCGCTGCTATTGATCTATCTTTTCGCAGTGCCAATCGGCATTCTGTCTGCGGTGAAACAATACTCAATTTTTGATAAAGCTTCGACCGTTTTTGTATTTATCGGCATGGCGATCCCCAGCTTCTGGCTGGCGCTGCTGCTGATTTTGATTTTCTCTGTGAAACTGGGATGGCTTCCGATTTCTGGAATGCATTCTCTGGCGTTTAGTTTTGAAGATCTGACATTTCTCGAACGCGCTTGGGATCTGATCGCGCACGCTATTTTGCCGGTATTTGTCCTGGCTTTTTCCGGATTAGCCTGGCTCTCTCGCTACACCCGCTCCAGCATGCTCGAAATCATTCGCCAGGATTACATCACCACAGCCAGAGCCAAAGGATTGAGCGAGCGATCGGTGATTTACAAACACGCCTTGAAAAATGCGCTATTGCCCATCGTCACAATTCTGGGATTAAGCTTGCCAGGATTGATCGGCGGCAGCGTCATTATCGAAACCATTTTCGCCTGGCCCGGAATGGGAAGATTAGCCTACCAGGCAGTGCTGGCTCGCGATTATCCGGTCATTATGGGCACTTCAGTCTTTTCAGTGTTTCTGTTATTGTTCGGAAATTTAGTCGCAGATATTTTGTATGGGATTGTTGATCCGAGAATAAAGTACGATTAATCCGGGAGCATCAGTTCACAATTAACAATTGTCTATTCACCATTTACAATTCGAAATGAATAGCAATAACCAATCGACCTCAATGCTAAAAATCATTCTCCGCCAGTACATCAAAAACAAATTGGCTGTAGCTGGCGCTGGAGTCATTATCATATTAACTTTTGCGGCGGTATTCAGTCCATTATTAACGCAATATGATCCTGACGAAATAAACCTGGCTGAAATTTATAAATCTCCGTCGTGGCAACATCCTTTTGGGACAGACATGAATGGGAGGGACGTATTCGCTCGCGTTCTATTTGGCGCGCGAATTTCAATGAGCGTTGGTTTTATTTCTTCTGGGCTGGCAGGCCTGATTGGTGTATTAATTGGCGCTTTTGCAGGCTTCTTTGGCGGGAAAATTGACAACATTCTGATGCGACTGGTCGATCTCGTTCTATGTATTCCTTCATTCTTCCTGTTGCTCATGGTCATTGCCATGCTGGAACCCAATATTTACAACGTGATGATTGTAATTGCGATCACGAGCTGGCCCGGGTTGGCGCGCATGGTTCGAGCCGAAGTGCTTTCAGTTCGGGAGCGGGAATATGTGCAGGCGGCAATCGCGCTGGGAATCGGTCGCTGGCGCATTATCTGGCGCCATATTATTCCCAATGTAATGGCGCCAGTTTTTGTAGCCGTGACTTTGGGAGTTGCTGCCGCAATTCTGGTGGAATCAGGGCTGTCATTTCTCGGACTGGGCGTTCAGCCGCCGACGCCAAGCTGGGGCAATATTCTGGCGCAGGGTCGTTCTGTGATGCAATTCGCCTGGTGGATGACGCTGTTTCCGGGACTGGCAATTTTTGTGACAGTGCTGGGGTATAATTTAGTTGGCGAAGGTTTGCGGGATGCGCTGGATCCGAGGTTAAGATAAAATTTAACCTGCGATAGTTCAGAATCTCCGGGAGGTCTTTTCTAAAACCATTAGAAAATAATATGAAAAAGATGAACGATAAAAATATTAGTCATTACAAAAATCTTTCAAATTTTTGGGATATTACAGACGGCACGATTGGTATCGAAGAATTGGAAGAAGTTAAAATCGAAGCTGATAAAAATATCAAATCTTATGTTCTACCCGGGCAGTACCTGATTTTATATTTGCAAGGCTTTTTATATTTGAAACGTAAAAGCTCACTTACAGGTGGAAAATAAACCTGGTTTCTGCCAGAAACCAGGAATTTTTAAACCCGAGACTGAGGTTTTACTTTGAAACGGGCGCGAATAAAGTCATCAGCTCGGTGTATCAGTGAGCGAAATAAGTGATTTTTAAACTAAATCAGAGAGGCTGCTATGAAATCATTAACGAAATTATGTTTTGGGCTTATGATCTGCTTCGCTTTGTTCACTCACGCCATGGGATCAATTTCGACAACGCTGGATCGAGCTCAATCGGATCAGGACAAGGTCATCGGCAACTGGCAGGGCGTGTTGAAAGTGCCGGGCGGAGAATTGCGCATCATCTTCAAGATTTCTCAAAATGAGGATGGAACGCTGAAGGCTGCCATGGACAGTCCGGACCAGGGTGCATCCGATATACCGGTCTCAGCAGTCACATTTGAAAACGATTCTTTGCACATGGAATCCAGCATGATTCGTGGAAGATATGACGGACAAATTCAAGCGGATGCCCAAACGATTAAAGGCGCCTGGAAACAAAGTGGCATGACTTTTCCACTGGATATTCAGCGAATCGATGCAGTCCCCAAATTGAATCGTCCCCAGGAGCCCAAGCCGCCGTTTCCATATCTTGAAGAAGAAGTGACTGTTCCGAATAAAACAGCCGAAATCGAGCTGTCCGGCACATTCACGAAGCCCAATTCCGGCGGGCCATTTCCTGCAGTGATTTTGATCTCAGGTTCAGGTCCCCAGGATCGTGATGAAGCAATTTTTGGACATCGACCATTTTTCGTGGCGGCAGACCATTTGACCCGGCAGGGAATTGCCGTGCTTCGCATGGATGATCGAGGCGTTGGAAAATCAAAAGGCGATTTTTCAAAAGCGACCAGCAAGGATTTTGCCAGCGATGTGATGGCAGGCATCGATTATCTGAGGACTCGAAAAGATATCGATCCAAAACGAATCGGATTGATCGGGCATAGCGAAGGCGGAATCATTGCTCCGATGGTAGCCGCCCAATCGCAGGATGTCGCATTCATCGTTTTGATGGCGGGCACTGGATTCACGGGTGAGGAAATTTTATACCTGCAAGCTGCGCTCATCGCGAAAGCGAATGGCGCGACTGATTCAGACATTGCTGAAAATCGTGCTGGTCAGGAAAAGATATTTAAAATTTTAAAGGAGGAAACCACTGATTCCATGCTGGTAACAAAACTGAAAAACGTCATGCAAGAATCTTATGATAATCTGAGTGAGGAACAGCAGAAAGCGATCGGCGAGGCTGATCCTTACATCAATGCACAAATCAAGCAACTCACTTCACTCTGGTTTCGGTTCTTTCTGACCTACGATCCGATTCCTGCATTGAAGCAGGTGAAATGCCCGGTGCTTGCCATAAACGGAGAACTTGATCTTCAGGTGCCACCGAAAGAAAATCTCGCTGCTATTGAAGCGGCGTTGCAAGCCGGAGGTAATAAGAATTACACAATCAAGGAATT
>JALOPY010000498.1 GCA_025453735.1 bacterium
GAAAGCTTCAACTCGTCCTTCTGCCACTATAAATGATGTGTTCAGAATTCAGTTTGGTGTAAGATATAACTTTAATTAATAATCGAAGATGGATTTTTATGCAATTTATTATCTCATAACTAACCACCTCATTTCTATATTATAAGCTCAAATTATTTTACGTTTTTTATTAAGTATCTGTTTATTATTTGGATAATGATCTGACTTTTTCCACCAACAAATTAAACTTACTAGGCACCTTAAAAAAATCACAAACACCAAGCTGAAATGCCTTCGCAATTATCTCCTGTTGCCGACCTTCTCCCAGGGCGATGATTGGCGTCTTGCCATGTCTCGACCTCAGCCTCATTAGCGACTTGAGCTTGATATCGTCGTCATCGATTTCAACCAATACAACGCTGACATTCAATTTATTCAAATTCGATATGAGCTCCTCAATTTTTGGGCAGGTAACAACTTTAAACTCTTTCTTCAAACCTTTCATCAACTGATCATCTGATAACAAACCCGAGCCGAACACAGCAATGACTTTATCTTTATTTTTAATCATTTTTTGTTCGTTATTAAATTCACACCATTTTCACTATCCAAATAATAGGCCAGAAATAATGAAAAGAAAACAGCCCATCAGGTTATCACCCAATGGGCTGTAATTTAGCAGTTTACATATTGGTAATGATTTATTGAAATTGCAACAGCAAATTCAAATATTTTGTATTTTGTACAAAATTTTGTATGAAACTACAAAATCAAATTAAATAATCCTTGCGAAGGTTCCCAACCTACGCAAGGGTTAACTGGTTTTGAAGGAATTCGGATCGATGCCATACTTTTTGATTATCCGATGCAGATTGCCCACATCCACGTTCAACATTCTGGCAGTCTTGCTGATATGGCCACGGTTCGCCCGCAGGCATTCGATCAAAATTTCCTGTTCTGCTTTCTGGGCTGCCTGGCGTTTGATCTCGGTCAAATTGATGGATTTGGTTTTTTTCTGCATGACCTCCCTGCAAAGTGTGAAATGCGTGGGCAGGTGTTTCAGCTCGATGATGTCCGTTTCAGCCAGGGTTACCGATCGCTGGATAATGTTTTCCAGTTCTCGAATATTGCCAGGGTAATCGTACGAGAGCAACATGGTCTCTACTTCTCGGGATAAGCGCTGGACATTTTTGCCCAGCTTTTTATTGTAGGCATCTAAAAAATGATTGATCAGCAGCGGAATATCACTCTTTCGCTCTCGCAATGGCAGCAATTCGATGTTGATGACATCCAGGCGATAATACAAGTCATCTCGGAATTTTCCCTGTTTCACCGCTGCCAATAAATTTTTATTCGTCGCCGTCACAATGCGGACATTGCATTTTCGGATTTCAGTGCTGCCTACCCTGGAAAACTCACCAGTCTGGATGATTCGCAGGAGCCTGGCCTGCAGGGCGGAACTCATATCGTTGATCTCATCCAGGAAAATGGTGCCGCCTTCGGCGCACTCGAACCAGCCTGCTTTTTCTTTAATAGCACCTGTGTATGCGCCTTTCACGTGTCCAAACAGCTCCGATTCTAACAGATTTTCGGGTAAAGCACTGCAATTAATGGGAACGAATGACTTGCCGCAACGGCGACTATTATAGTGAAGTGCTCTTGCAATCAATTCTTTGCCCGTACCGCTTTCGCCCTGGATCAAGACGATCGCATCAGTATCAGCCACCTGTGAAACCAGCTTCAAAATATCCATCATTTTGGGATGGCTGCTGATAATAGCTTCGAATTGGTACTTGCCTCGTAGCTCGGTTTCTAATGCGGTTATCCCATTTTTTAGACGTTTTCTTTCAAGTGCATTAAAGGCAGCCAATGAGATGAAATCGGAAAACTCCTTGAGAAAGTTGCAAGTCTCTGGTTTGAAGACGCCTCGCACTGATCTATTATCGAGATAGACAACTCCAAAAGTCTTTTGATCGTGTTGTAGAGGCAAACAGATGACCGACAGGATTTTCAATCGGGCCACACTATCGCTTTTTTTTAATGTGGGGTCATCGAGCGCATTACGCAGACAGATCGGCGTTCCCTCGGTTTTAACTTTATTAATAATAGTACTACTGATCTCAAATTCGGGACGCTCAATATCTTCTCGTTTCAAATCCCTTGCATTTTCAAACAGGATTTTTCCGTTTTCATCAAATAGAATGATCATGCCTCGTTCGGCGCCAGAGATTTCTACCACTTGATCCATTGCAAGAACAAGCAACCGCTGTAAATCAGATTCTGCCAGCAACTGTTTTGCCATCGTCATTAAGTTGGGAATAGCGCTCATATACCATCTGCCTAATAATTTTTATTGTTTGCGATCTTTATAGATATTAATTTTTTATTGCAATCCCTCTGCCAGCCAGATATCATCCATTGTTTCATGGGTTAAAAAATAAATATCACCCTTGAAAATTGAAAAGGTCATATGGGATAATGTCATTTCTTTTTGAGATCGAAATACAATTCTTTGTCTTTTATTTTCCAGTGAAATCTCAATTAGTGCATTTCCCCAGCGTTCTTGCATCGCAAGAAAAGTGAAAAAATAAAGCGAAGAATCATCTTCTTTCCATACCAGTTTATGGACAGTATCATTGCCGCTTTGCCAATTTGGTAAATACACAAATTCTTCAGCCTTTCGTGAAGCGAAATCAAATATACAGATTCTGTTGGGTTTCTGAATATAAGCCAGCTTTTTACTATCATGGGACCAGAAGCCGCGGGATTTAACTGCCGGTGAATTGGTAATCTGACTGATTTCACCAGAAACTAAATTTTTTATCCAGAGTTCGAATTGTCCACTTCGGTTGGATAGGAAACAAAGATAGTTCCCATCAGGCGAGTATGTCGGCATCCAATCGGCACCGGGATTCTCAATTATTTTTTTTGCAGGACCACCATTTGCCGAAATTCGCCAGATATCGGCGTTGTTACCGCCCCCGGCATCAAAGGCGATCCATCTTCCATCTGCTGACCAGGAAGGTGCAAAAGCAGGCTGTTCGCGATAAAGCACAGTTTCAGTGCTGTCCATTAATGATTTGAGCATAAGCGTTCTAATTCCTCCAAATAGAGTCTCAACAACCAAGCCTGCTCCATCAGAAGAAACCTCTATATTTTCTGTAGCACCTAAATTGGACATGAGCAATTCTGCTCCGGAAAATGAATTTGATCGAGCAATGGATAGCGGAATTCGCCAGAGTTTTTCTTTTATCTCTTGTCGAACAAATATCATTTTTTTGCCGTCCAAGGAAATATCCATCCTCGAGATGTTTGATCCAACCGGAATTGGAAGAGGATCACTAGCGAGCTTTCCTTGGTTTATGTTGATTGTTACCCTCCATGCAG
>JALOPY010000499.1 GCA_025453735.1 bacterium
AAGGCTGCCCAAATCTGGAACATTAGCCAGGTTTAAAGATGCCTGCTCCCAGGCTGGTGAAGAAGTACCTGTCGAGCCACTCACGCCAATCCCGCTAAAGTTGACGCCATCCAGTGAAGCCATATACCAGAACCAGTCTTTATTAATCTCGGTCTCCAGCCAGAACCAGAACCGCACAAACGCCAGCGAAGCATTGGATAAATCGAATGGTCCAAACACCATCATGGCGTCCATGTTGTTGGGATAATTGGCAGGCGGCGTTACGCCAGCCGTTCCGTCTTTGGCACAGAACACACTATTCTGTCCACCATGTTTCTGGTAGGTGCTCTTGCCCCAGGTCGGGTCGCCAGCCAGTTGCCAATTGGCGCCAGGAAAATCGCCTTCAAAACCTTCGGTTAAAATAATATCGTTCTGGCTGGTTGCTGTTTTTTGCATCGCTGCCGTGCCCAGCCTGGTGATCTGCAAATTCTTCGCCTTGCGAACATCCAGGCTCATTTTGAGCTGAGCGGTTTCAGGCAGGTTGGTGGAATCGAGCATTCGTGGCGAGAGGACGGGGAAGTAGTTTTCCACCACTTTAAAGCCTCGGGATTCCAAGCTGGCTATTGTTTCTGGTGAGAGAGCGGCATTATTGGTTGGTTGGTTTATTACATTTTGGTGCTGGTTTGTTAAGTAGGTAGCAGCGATGAAGCACAAGAAAACTAAAACTGTCATAGTAAAAAGAATTAGCTTTCTCATGGTATGGCCTCCTTCTAAAAATTTTTAATAAAAAGCTGTTGACTGGGATTATCAAATTTTCGCTAGATTAATGAATATTGGAGTTCTGGAGTATTGGATTGGTGGAGTAATGATTTCTAACATCTCCCCTTTGAAGGTCGAAGATGCGCTGTGGCGTAGGGATTTAGGGGGATGCTGATTTCTTAATCAAACTCCCTTAATCCAAAACTCTACCAAATCATCCAACTTCTTGTCCAATCAAATCTTCATTCTGTTTGATCAAATTAATATAAAACCGCAAATCAGTACTCACCATCTTTAGCACGCCATCGACTGTTTGCGTGGCGCCAGTGATTGCCTGGAAGCTGTTAGTTGATTTTTCCCGATTGGTTTGTTCTTTCTTTTTGAGCAGAATGACTGGCTGCTGGTTCGATTGTGCATCTTGAAAACCCGATAAATCAAGATTGCGGAAAAAATATTTGAATTCGATTTCGGTTATTCGTGCGCCCAGGCCTGGCGTTTCCACCTGCTCGGTGAAATCGATACCAATCATTTTTGTCAAATCAGCCGAAATCACGCCAAAAGCCGTGATCGTGCCCCACAAACCTTTGCCTCGCATGGGAAAACCGTAAGCCAAAATTTCGCCTGTTTCATCAAGCCGAACAAAAATTTCTGTCGAATCTTTTACGGTCAGAAAACTATTATTCAGCAATTGAACCTGGGCTTCAGTCACGGGAATTTTAATGGTTCGGATCTGGCGTTCAATAGACTGCAATATCTGGTCCTGCTGCCAGGGGATGGCATCGGTTGTGCTGGTCAAGCCCAGGTCCAGCTCATTAATATTTTCTGGAAAAATATCGAAGGCATAAAGGATCGATTTGTACTGGTCGATTTTAGCGTTTTGCATGACACGCTCTTTGGAAAGCTCATGGATCGACGCCAGGGCTGAGATGAAAACGATGGTGATGAGGACCATAAAAATGATTGTCAGGATTCCTTTTTTCATGCTGCCTTCCTCCTGGCTTGATAGTTTTTCACATAATAGTCAATGAGTGGCCCAAACATATTTCCCAGCAATACGCCAAAAAATAATCCTCCTGAAAACAGCGCAAAAGTTTTAATAACAATGGTAAAAATAGCAATTAGCGAGCCATAGATATATCGAGCGATATCGGTTTTCGGCGCCGAGATTGGATCCGTGACGATAAAAAAGCCGCCCAAAATTGCCGATCCTGCCAGAATTCCAAATAACGGATTCGGCACTTTGGCTGGCATAATCAGATGGAGAATCGTATCAAAAATGAGGAACGTGGCAAAGAAGCTGACCACCAATCGCCAGTTGGCTGCTTTTTTGTAAACGAGATACAGACCGCCAATTATCAGCAGTATGGCTGAAACTTCTCCCATCGATCCAGCGCCGATGAGTGTGGGAGCGCCAAGCCGTTCAAATTGTCCATTGATGTTGCCAAATAATAACTGAAAATAGCTGGGCAGGGTTGTAGCGCCGTCCTTGAAAGCGATTTGTGGCGTGGCTTCGGTGATCGCCGAAAGATAATCGGGCGTGGTGTGAAATTGCCAGGCAGCAAATCCGCCTGGAAAATCCGAAAAATTGGCAGCGGGAATCCAGCGATTGGTCATGTGAATGGGAAAAGTGATGTAAACAAAAGCTCTTCCAACCATGGCGGGATTGAAGACGTTACTGCCGAACCCACCGAATGCCATTTTGCCAAATGTGATCGCAAATACTGCCCCGATGACAACCATGTACAGCGGCAGCGTCGGCGGCAGTGAGAGGGCATAGAGAAATGCGGTGACAAAGACGGCTTCTGAAACCTTGCCATTTGCGCTTCGCACAAAAAGCCATTCGGTGATCACACAACTGATGACCGACAGCGCCACGATCATTAGACTGCGCCAGCCGAAAAAGAAAATTGCGACAATCGTTGCAGGCAATAGCATGTAAACGACCGTCCGCATGACTTTTTGTTTCATGAATTCGATTTTCAATGCCATATTGATTCCTGATTTTAAATTGTTCCATACATGGACTCCACTTTGGAAGCGGAGTCCATGTATGGAATCATCTAATCTTTTATAAGCATCGCTTGATAACCTGATTTATTGATCGCATCGATGACCTCTTTCGGATCGGGACTTCCTGTAACAGTGGCTTCGCCTTTTTCTAGATCGACAGTGAAAGATTGAACGCCATTGATTTTTGCCAGCGATTTCTCGACTGCCATTTTGCAGTGATTGCAGGACATACCATCGATTTTTATTTTCATCGTTTGATTGAACCTTGATTTTTAAATTTGAATTTTTAAGAATCTTTTGGAGCGAATGTGACCGTCATCCGTCACGTGGCGAATTACAGTCACGTTCGCTTCAATATTTAGCAAGCGGGAATAGCGATGTCATTGTGGAACGGCTCAATTCGATGAAGATCAAGCCTGGGAATTTCGGTGAATTGAGCTATCATTTCATGCCCAAATAGCCAGATGCTGGAATAGCCAAACTATTTCCAGCATCTGCTAAGATAAAGCAACTTCATTTTGACAGGCAACGAGCTATTCGATTTTAATCGCCTCTGCTGGACAATCATCCGCCGCCTCTTGAGCACAATCTTCTGAATCTGGCGGGACAACATCGACCTTTTGATTTAATGTTATGTTTTTGAGTTGAAATCAACTTTGCTTATTAAACAGCCAATTTTTAAATTTTTTCAAATTCTAAAATCTAAATTCGTAAATCTAAAATCG
>JALOPY010000500.1 GCA_025453735.1 bacterium
GATGATATTGTCAATAATTATCAATCGATCAGCTTCAATTTTGGTCCCACGCTATTGAGCTGGCTCGAGATTCACGCGGCGGAAGCATACCAGGCGATCCTGGACGCAGATCGGGAAAGCGTGGAAAAATTTTCCGGTCATGGCAATGCCATCGCACAGGCGTACAATCATATCATTCTGCCGCTGGCAAATCGGCAGGATAAAATTACGCAGATTCGCTGGGGGATTGCCGATTTTCAGCATCGTTTTGGACGAAAGTCGGAGTCGATCTGGTTACCCGAAACAGCGGTCAATTATGATACATTGGCAGTGCTCGCGGATTTTTCTGTTAAATATATCATCCTCTCTCCGTTTCAGGCGCAACGCATTCGCCGTTTGAATGGCAACGAAGCCGAACCATGGCTCGATGTGAGTAACGGCTCGATTAATACTTCTCAGCCGTACCGCTGTTTTTTGTTTGATAACAATGGGAATAAAGACCAATCAAAATATATCGATATATTTTTTTATCATGGCGGATTATCCCGTGCCGTTGGTTTTGAACATATCCTCCACGATGCCAAAAGATTTGCTGACGCCATTGAGGCGACGTACATCACAAATTCCGACCATAATCAACTGATTTCAGTTTGCACTGATGGCGAATCCTACGGTCATCATGAGGCTTTCGGCGATATGGCATTAGCTTACCTGATGAAAGTCGAGGCGCCGAAGCGTGGCTTGATTGTTACAAATTATGGAGAATTTTTAGAAAACAATCCTCCGCAATGGGAGGTCGAACTCAAAGCAGGACCCAATGGCGAAGGTACCGCCTGGAGTTGTTTTCATGGTGTGGGACGTTGGTATCGGGATTGCGGCTGTCATGCTGGCGCGAGGCCAGGCTGGAATCAGAAATGGCGGCGTCCCCTCAGGCAAGCGATGGACCGGCTTCGCGATGACCTGGCGCAATGCTACGAAGCCGAGGGCAGCAAATTTTTCAAAGATCCCTGGGAAACTCGCAATGACTATATTAAAATTGTTTTAGATCGCAGCCCGAAAAACGTGGATCATTTTTTTGAAAAACATGCCACGAACTCCTCAGTCAGTGAAAACAAAGTGCCGATGCTCAATCTGTTGGAAATGCAGCGCAATGCCATGCTGATGTACACGAGCTGTGGCTGGTTTTTTGATGATATTTCAGGGATTGAAGCCGTGCAGATTTTAAATTATGCGGCTCGGTCGATCGAGCTGGCGCGCTCATTTGGAAATGACGGGCTGGAAACCCAATTTTTAAGCAAGCTGCGCGATGCCAAAAGTAATATTCCTGAATTTAAAGATGGAGCGCAAATTTATAGAACGTTGGTCAAGCCATCGGCAATGACATTTCCAAAAGTGGTGAATCATTTTGCCGTGCTGAAAAGCTTCAAACAAAATGGAAGCAAGCGATCCTTGTATCATTACACCATTGACCTGCTGGATAAGGAAGATATCGAAATTGCTGACCAAAAATTTGTAATGGCTTGCGTTGAAGTTGCCTCTGGTATCACTTCGGAAAGCCATCTGTTTGTTTATTTATTGAATGCGACGCACGAGCCAGTCTATTCGTGTGATGTGAAAATGTTGGATGATGTCGATGAATATCAGCGCATCAAATCCGAAGTGATACAGTCTGGCAATGAAACCACTGAGCGGTTTCAAAAAACTATCGAAACAATCTGGAATGAGGCGAGATTCTCGATCAATGATCTGCTGTTCGATGAGCGAGTCGAAGTTTTTCGCTTGCTTTTTCATGAAAAAATGAATACTTTAAACCAGGTTTATCGAAAGGTCTATGCCGAGAATAAAGCATTATTGAAGATTCTGAAAGCATCTGGTTTGCCAATTCCTGCTGTTTTACGAGTGCCAGCGGAAACTGCACTTAGTCTGGAATTTTTGGATGAGTTCGAAAAATCCAGGCAGGATTTTGACAAATTATTCTATAAAAAGGCATTGGCGATTGTGAAAAAAGCCGGCGATTTTGGCTTTCAACTCAATCTGGAAATTCCGGAAAAAAGGTTTAATCACATCCTGTTGGAACGAATGCAGCAGCTTTATCAGCGCCTGGATATTCAAAATAGTACGGAGTTGCTCGAAATTTTAGAGATGACCAGCAATTTGAACATCAAAATTCAAGAAGGGATTTTGCAAAACATAATGTTCAAAATTCTGAGAGAAAAACTTCCGAAATTAATTGCACAGATTTCTGCAAAAAGCAAATTGAATGATCAATATCAACTGGTAACCGCTTTGGTGCAATTGTCCTATCGGCTGAACTTTTCGCCTTCTTTTTATAAACAGGAATTGTATGCCATTGAAAAGAAATTGAGTGATGACCCGGCATATTGGCCTTAATTTAAAAAATTGTTCTACTACCAGATTAATCTTGCATTTTTTTGCAAGAAGCACCTTTTTAAAAGTTTCAAACGTTTGAAAGGGTGGGTAATTTTTTTTTAAAAAAAAGTTAAATTAGAAAATTTGCAAAATAGTAAAATTCATTCTTTAACAATGAGGCACAGAGCAAGCGGAGGTTCATGGAGAAATTTTTTCTCCGTGTTTGCTCCCCGATTTCCGTGTCTCCTTGTGAAAAATAATTGCACTTGAGTGCGCTGGGATATATGTAAGAATGAAATGAATCTGAAATGTTAAATTAAAAATCATTGAGAGGAATGAGCGATGAATCATGTTGTTGATCAATTAGCTACTGAAAATACCACAAAAATAATTTTTCTCGTCATGGATGGAGTCGGCGGTCTGCCTATGGAAGGAAAAGGCGGAACGGAATTGCAGGTTGCCCAAAAGCCCAATCTCGATCAGCTTGCCACGAAGTCGATTTGCGGACTCATGGATCCGATCTTGCCAGGAATTACGCCGGGAAGCGGACCCGCGCATTTCGCCCTGTTTGGGTATAATCCAATTGAGAGTAATATCGGTCGCGGGGTGCTGGAAGCCGCCGGAATCAATCTGCCCATGACCGACCGGGATGTAGCGATTCGAATTAATTTTGCTACGATTGATAAAAATGGAAATATCATCGATCGTCGCGCTGGTAGAATTGATACTGAAGAATGCAAGCGCGTCTGCAAAAAAATTCGTGACAATGTCTCGTTAGCACCCGATGCTGAATTTATCATCGAAGCTGTGAAGGAACATCGCGCCGCGCTGTTGATCCGTGGTGATAACCTGGGTGGTGAACTGGCAGATACGGATCCACAGAAATTAGGTGTTCCACCGCTCGATCCCCAGGCAGTGAATAAGGAGAGTCAGAAGACCGCGCAACTGGCAAAACGTTTTCTCGATCAGGCATTCAAGGTTTTGTCCGACGAGCAAAAGGCAAATGCCCTGCTCC
>JALOPY010000027.1 GCA_025453735.1 bacterium
GTGTCAATCTGGAATTTTGATGAACGTGTCCCGATTGCGCCAGCTAAAAAGCGTGGACGAAGTTTCCAAAACAGCGACTGTGGAGCCAGGAATGAGCTGTGCGGAATTTAATAAGCATCTGGCAAAATACAATCTGACGGTGCCAGTTGCTCCTGCCTCGCATTTAATTTCGACGCTGGGAGCAAATATTGCTGAGGCATCCGGCGGAACGTTTGGCATGTCCAAAGGCACATTTAAAAATTACCTGCTCACTTTGAAAGTCATCGATGGCAAGGGGAATATTTTCGATACAGGCAAGCCATTTCCGAAGCAAAGTACTGGTCCCGATCTTACGGCGATGTTTCTCGGCTCCGAAGGTACGATGGGAGTCATCATCGAAATGACGTTTCGCTGCGATTACCTGCCCCAGGATACCTGGACGATTCGAGCGCAATTTGCTGATGAATCGGTGCTGCAAGCCATTCACGAGGGAATCGCCGAACAAAAGATCGATCTCTTTTCTTTCGAATATATGGATGATAAAATGATGCGCTGTCTCGGAAAACAGAACATGCTGCTGCTACTCCAGACCGCTGGCTCAACAGAGTGCGCCAGAATGAATGCAGAAAAAGTCGTGAATGTTTTGAAGAAATTGAATCCCATAGAATTAAAACACACCAACGATTCCAAAATTGCAGATGAGCTTTACACGGAGCGACGCAGCGCATTAGGCGCACTGGCAAAAGCTGATCCCCAAAAACCAGTGATCGTCCAATTCGATCCGGTTCTGCCGCTCCGAAAATTTACCGCCGGAATCAATAAAATGCGGGAATTAGCGGAACGGGAAGGATTGGAGCTCATCATCTACGGTCACGCGGGCGATGGGAATTTGCACCCGAGCTTTATTGTCGAGGATAAGCTTGAGCAAAAAGAAAAGGCAAAGAAGGTGATCCGGGAATTTGACGAGTGGATCGAAAAAGAAGGCGGCGTCTATTCCGGCGAGCACGCGGTCGGCTTTTTCCTCGGCAGGAGTCAGGATCAAATCCGACCCGAAGTCGGTTCGTATCTCAGCATGATCAAAAAAGCATTCGATCCCGAAGGTGTTTTAAATCCGGGAAAAATATTCGATATCAAAGAACCTTCGCTGAAAATTGCCCCGGTGAAAAATGAATATCAGCATATCGCTTCGATCTGTTCGCTATGCGCCAAGTGCCATTTGTGCAAAAATGACAGCCCGAAATTCGCTGAAATGCCATTCGAGCACAATACCATTCGCGGCAGAATTTCGATGATCGACTCGGCAACACGAGGCATGGTTTCTTTCAAATCGATCAAGCCTTATGTGGAAGAAATGAAACCCTGGACGCAGAAGATGAATTGCCCAACTTTTATCAAGGATAAAATGGGCGAGTTGATCGACCTTAGCGTTGAAGCTGCTGCATAGCCGAATACATGTTTGACTTTTTTGGGAAGCCGATTTACTGCAAATGCGCGATGTCGCAGAGTAAAGGATAATGATTCGATATGAAAATATTCTTTGCGGCATTGCGCCTTTGTTTTTTTTCGAACATAAAGTTTTTTCCAGCCTGATTCTCTTTTCGAAGAAAAGCATGCAATATTAACTGCAGACCATGTCCCCATCGTGAAAGTAATCTAATTTGATTTTCCATGTGAAAGCAAAACCTCAGTCTCAGGTGTATAAACCTGGTTTCTGGCAGAAACCAGGTTTATTTTCCACCTGTAAGTGAGCTTTTCCATGTGAAAAATTATTTTGCTTGATACTAAATAATTAATTTGTTATATTGCTATGCTTTTTAAATGAAATGGTTAAATTGAAGTGAGCTAATCATGTTCAATCGACATAGGTTTTGCCTGGCATTAATCCTGCTATTCATTCAGCTCATTGTTATTGCTGAAATCATTCCTGCTGCAACCACAACCCTGGTCACCAGCCAAACAGATTCATTATCAGGTCTCAAAAATATTCTGCTGGAATCGGCTCGTGAATTCATTCGATCGAAACAGTGGGACAAAGCAATCGGAGTCTATCAAAGGTACCTTCAGGTATTTCCCGCGGAAGAGGATAAAATAATCCGGATCATAAAAGTGTTGCAAGCTCCGGAGCGGAATATGAAAATTGAAAACCTGGGACCCAAGGTGAATTCTAAATTCCAAGATTATTACCCGATCATTTCGATGGATGGCAATACCTTGTTCTTCACATCCCGACACCGACCAGGCGGATTCGGCGGTGAGGACGTTTGGGCGACAACTCGTTCGGATACAGGCTGGACTGTGGCAGTAAATATTGGGACTCCGATTAATACCAATCAGCATGAAGGATTTATGACCCTTGCCCCTGATAGTTTGACCGCGTTCATTTTTGGAAATTATCCTGATTCTTACGGCAATGGCGATATTTTTTGTGCAACTCTGGAAGATACTGGCTGGAGCGAAGTTAAAAATCTCGGTCCTCCGATCAATACCGGAGATTTTGAAGGGGATGCCTTTTTCTCAGCCGATTGCAAAACCGTTTTTTTTGTTTCCGACCGTCCCGGTGGCATCGGGGAGTATCGTCCCCGGAGCAAATTTTACCATCCCGAATATAATTCTGATATTTATATTTCAGTTAAAAACGATAGCGGGTGGAACGAACCGATTAATCTCGGAAATATTATAAATACACCCTACTGCGAAAGAGGACCGCTGTTCCATCCTGATGGCAGAACCCTGTTTTTCTGCTCTTCCGGACATCCCGGTTTAGGAGACCTGGATATTTTTCTCTCCTATCGCATCGGAGATTCCTGGACAGAATGGACCGAGCCTGTTAATATCGGCAAAGAAATTAATACGGTCTTCAAAGACTGGGGTTATAGTATTCCTGTTTCAGGGAATGAAGTCTATTTTGCCAGCGTCCGGGAGGATGGACTGGGGCAAAGCGATATTTACTTAATGACGCTGCCAGAGCGGTTGACAAATCCGGTGACGATAGTATCAGGCAAATTGACTGACACACAAGGAAATAAATTAGATAAAGCAAAAATTGAATGGGAAGATCTGGAGACATTCAAAATACTCGGAAAGACCATGACCCGACCTTCGGGCGATTATACGATTTTGCTTCCTTCTGGGCGATGGTATAGTTATACCGCATCCAAAGAAGGCTATTTTTTTGTTTCCCGTGATGTTGACCTGCGCAAGGAAGATCAATCCAAAGTCGTGAAAGATATAAAATTGCCCAAGCTGACTCCTGAAGTTGTTCCGCCTCCGTCGGCTTTGTTGAATGTTTTCTTTAATCTTAACCAATCGACGATCCGCTCTGAGTCGAAGACCGAATTGGATCGATTTTTAAGATTGATCAATAAACATCCGGAATGGAAAAAAATTGAAATCAGCGGACATACATGCGATTTGGGCGCTGCGGATTACAATAAAAAACTCTCGTTCGATCGGGCTTCATCTGTCATTCAATATTTTATTGACCAGGGCGAATCCAGTGCGCGCTTTGTTGCGCGGGGATATGGATTCGAAAAGCCCCTGGTTTATGAGCTTAGCGATGACGCCAGAAAAATCAACCGAAGAGTGGAATACACGATTATCGAATTAGATAAAGAGCTCCTTGACTTAAAAAATAATAATAGTGAAAACAATGAAAGAAATGAAGACTAATGTTAGCCCATATATCGTAAGCATCCGTGATCGAAAAATTCGGAATATCATCAGCCATTACCTGGACGCATACAGAATTTTTATCGAGTACAATCAATCCTTCCATAACGGAGTGATCCTGTCTTTCACCGATTTGCGGAAGCTAAATGAGGTATTGTTTAAAATTAAAGAAGACTTTCATTTAATCTATAAGCGGGTTTTAAATCCGCGCAAAAGAATTTTTGAGCAAGCAAATAAATTAATCCCGGTTGAAAGTGAAATCACTTTTATGAATAATGTGGGACTGCTTTTTCATAAAGTTTACGTGGCAAGGGAATTGAAATATGTGCTGGATTATTATGAAGAAGACAGCAGTAGTTACCAGGAAACGATTGCCTCATTAGATCGAAACCTTGATCGGATTAAATTGCTGTTTGACCAGGGACTGGAGCTCCTGGTAAACATGCTGGATAATTACCAAAATAATCTGCAATTGATTACCTATTTTCTTGAAAATAAAGAAACGTGCACAAAAATATTAAAAAAAAATACGACTGAAATATTGAAAGTTCTGGCTCGAGGCAGAAGCATCGAAGATGTTTACATGGATGCCATTCATTATTATCAAAATAGCGGCTGGATGGATAAAACAGAAACGCTATTAAAAGAGCTGCTTTGGATCAATCCCAAAAACGAAAAAGCTACAGTGATGCTTCAGGCAATCAATATCTAACTTCATTTCAAACTGTATTGGATCAGCCTGCATTTCTTGTCTTCAAACCGCAAAAATTGATCGTGATGCTATTGAACCATCCAATTGCTTTGTTCGTAACGCAAAGTATTCATAGATGTTCACTTTAACAAAAAATTGTAAGTTTTATAAACAATAATTAACTTGAAAACCAATTTTTAATTCCGTATATTATTCGGCATTTTGACAGGGTAAAACAGATGTGAAACTTTTGAGGTCTCATTACGTCTTATAATGGCGTCTCTAAGATTGAATTATGCTAAATTTACGCATTCATATTACCTGTGCTGTAAATATAAAAGTTATTTTTATTTTTAAAATTTGAAAGGGAGCGAACATGGAGGATCAACAGAAATTAAACGCGATGCAAAGAATTATTGGAGTTTTCTTTTCCCCGCGTCCTACATTCGAAGACATCGATCGGAGGCCGGGTTGGGTGATACCTTTAGTTATCATCATGGCCATTGTGATTGGATTTACGATTGTGACCATGCCAATCACCGTGCCAGATCAAATGGAAAAGCAGCGCGAGAAGATGCTCGAGCGCGGGATGGATGAAAGTCAGATCGATCAGATATTGACGACACAAGAAAAGGTCGGGAAATACATTGGGCCAGTGATGGCAGCCATTACAACCGCAATTGTCTTAGTGATATTTGCGCTCATTGTATGGTTTATTGGTAATATTGTGCTGGGTGGGAAAACAACATTTAAAACGATGTTTTCAGTTTATCTTTATTCATCTTTAATTGGAATGCTGGGAATGCTTTTGAGCTTGCCCTTGATCATTCAAAAACAAACTGCAAACGTTCATTTTAGTTTAGCCCTGTTGCTGCCTGAAGAACAATCCAAGACAATTCTCTACAATGTTTTAAAAGCCTGTGGCGTTTTTTCCATCTGGCAATATGTCGTTCTGGCGATTGGCTTTGCGGTTGTTTATAAATTCTCCATGAAAAAAGCCGGCACAACGATGGTCGTTCTATTTATAATATATGTAATTTTTTCAGTAGCAATGTCAAAAATTTTTGGTTTATAAAAATTGAGATGAAATAGGAGTTTACTCATGAAGCGGTTAATTGGATTTATTAGTACTTTTGTCCTGGTTTTCTCTTCACTATCTTTCTCGCAAGACATCAATAAAATGTCTCTTGACGATTGTATTGCAGTCGCATTAAAGAACAACACGAGCATTGTTTCGGCTCAAAGTTATTTAAAAATGGCAGAAGCGGGCCTCAAGTCTGCCCGGGGTGAATTTATGCCGAGCGTTGACGCTGTTTCCCAATGGCAAAGGCAAAACAGAGATCAGTACAACATTCGATTTGATCAGCTTGTCGTTTCAAAAGAATCGTATTATTATCGATTTGGTTTGAGCCAACCGATCTTTACCGGAATGCGTAATTTTTTTAATTTGAAAATGAACAAAGCCGATCGCGATTATTATCGAAATAGCTTGTCGTGGACGCAACAATTAGTTGTGTTGGAAGTTAAACTAAACTATTATAATGTGCTCAAAGCGATTCAATTACTCAAGATTGCAGAAGAGACAATGAAGATGAGCGAAGAAGAATTGAATCGAATTACAGCGATGGAAAAAGCAGGAGTGAGCTCACGCGCTGAAGTTTATCAACAAAAAGTGCAAGTCGGAGAAAATAAATTACTGGTGATTGAAGCTCGAAATGCGCTCAGCAATGCCAGGACGCAATTGAATTATGTGCTTGGAATTGATGTGACCACACCGGTTGAATTGGTCGCTGATCCGACTGATATGAATGTCGAAATTCAGAATATTATTCTCGATGACGCCATTGATCAGTCATTTCGAAACAGACCGGATTTTAAATATTATCAAAATAAATTAGATAAAGCAAATGCAAAAGTGAAAGTTCAAAAAAGCTTCTATTATCCGAATCTTTCTTTTGGCGCTAACTATAGCTGGTGGGATGTTCAGTTGCCTGAGAAGAAAAGGGACATCACTGAATTTGATTCGTATAGCTACACATTGAATTTGAGCATGAATATTTTCAGTGGATTCCAAACACAGGCGAGTGTCAGCAGCGCCAAGGCCGAAGTCATTGCCGCTGAGGCAGATCTGGAGCAAGCGAAACGACAGATCACCCTGGATGTTAAAAAAGCATTGTTGGAGTTAGGAAAAGCGACAGAAAATATCGAAGTGACAAAGGAAAATATCACATCGGCGGAAGAAGATTATCGTTTAGCGAGCGAGCGCTTCCGAATTGGCGCTGGAACCTTGCTCGACCAAAACCGGGCTGAAACGTCGCTCTCCAGGGCAAAGATGAATCACATCCAGGCGATGTATGATCATAAATATGCCAGCGCTGCTCTGGATTTAGCATTGGGCAAACTTAGCAGATAACTAAAAGTATATTGTAATAAAATAAAGTGTCATCAGGAGAAAATCAAATGTCAGGGAAAAAAATTGTAATTGCGGTCGTGGTGGTTGTCATTATTGGGGCATTTATTATTATCAATTTGAAAAAGGGGAAGGGTGGTGAAATCCCTGTCCAGGTTGAAGAAGTGCAGCGAGGTGACATTACCCAGATTGTATCAGCTTCTGGAAAAATCCAACCCGAGGTCGAAGTTAAAATTTCCGCAAATATCAGCGCTGAAATTATTAGCATGTTTGTGAAAGAGGGCGATATTGTTCGAAGGGGGCAATTGCTCGTCGTTTTGGATAGCACGAAATATAAAGTCGCGGTCGATCGCGCAAAATCGACTAAAAAATCCCGGGAAGCCAGCTTGCAAAAGGCAGAGAGTGAATATAAACGCACATCCGATTTGAACCAGCAGAATTTGACATCCCTGGCTGAATTGGAGAACGCCGAAGCCAATCTCAAGTTAGCTGAAAGTCAGTTAGATCAGGCGAAAGCAGATGTGAACCAGGCGATTGATGATTTGAGCAAGACACGGCTTTATTCACCATTAGCAGGTACCGTAACCCTGGTCAATAAAGAAGTCGGCGAAATCGCACTTGGTTCGATGTTCCAGGCAGATGTCATTATGGTCGTTTCAGACCTTTCCCGAATGGAAGTGATTTCAGAAGTGGATGAGAATGATGTCGTGCTGGTATCAATCGGAGATTCAGTCGATATCGAAGTTGATGCGATTCCGGATACAGTTTTCCTGGGAATGGTTTCCGAGATAGCCCACACGGCAACCACACGAGGCAGGGGAACACAGGAAGAAGTAACAAATTTTGAAGTGAAGATCGCCATTCTCGATAAAGAAGTGAATCTGCGTCCCGGCATGTCATCGACAGTTGACATTAAAACAGAAACCCGCCATGCCGTGCTCAGCGTACCGATTCAAGCCGTTACAGTGAGAACTGAGAGTGAATTAAATGCGTCCGAGGAAAAGGATGATTCGAAAAAATCCGAGACCAAAAGCAAAGAGGCTGATGACGAACAAGATGCCAGCAGCGTTGCAAGCAAAGACGAATTGATCGAAGTTGTATTTACAGTAAAAGACGGCATTGCAACGTCTGTCCCGGTAAAAACCGGGATAAGCAGCGAAAAAGACATTGAAGTTCTTGGCGGTCTAGAAGTAAAACAAAAGGTTGTAACTGGAAGCTATCGTGCCCTTTCAAAAACGCTGAAAAATGGAAGTCGGGTAAAGATAACACAAAAGCCAGTTGCAAAACAAGATTAATCTCTTTTAAAAAAAATGCTGGTCAAACAATATTTGTAAGTTTGTTTCGAAAGAGGATGACAACGATGTTAATTAAACTCGAAGATATTAAAAAGATTTACCAGGTCGGCGCTGAGATGGTCGGAGCGCTGCAGGGTATTTCGCTTAACATAGAAGAAAATGAATATCTTGCAATTATGGGACCATCCGGATCTGGCAAATCAACGCTAATGAACATCCTGGGTTGTCTGGATACTCCCACTTCTGGCAGCTATAAATTTACGAGTGAGCTCGTGAGTGAGATGGATGACGATCAGTTGGCAGAAATTCGCAACCGACAGATCGGATTTGTGTTTCAAACATTCAATTTACTGCCCAGGGCAACAGCCATTCATAATGTAGAATTACCGTTGATTTATAACGGCACACCTTCTTCAAAACGCAAAAAGATCGCGTCAGATGCGCTGGAACGTGTTGGACTGGCTGATCGGATGAATCATCGTCCCAATGAGCTTTCCGGCGGACAGCGACAGCGCGTTGCTATCGCTCGTGCCCTGGTCAATAATCCAAAAATTATTCTCGCCGATGAGCCAACCGGAAACCTGGATACTCGCACCGGTGAAGAGATCATGGAAATATTTGAACAACTTCACGAGCAGGGCAACACCATTATTCTCGTAACCCACGAGGAGTATATTGCCGAGCACACCAACAGAATAATCCGGCTTCGTGACGGAAAAATTGAGCGAGATGAATCGATATGATGAGATTGTTAATTGATCTGTGGGAAGGCGTTAAAATTGCTTTTCAGGCGTTGCGCGCCAATAAAATGCGTTCATTGCTGACAACATTGGGAATCGTCATCGGAATCACCACGGTTATCATGATTCACTCGATAATTATGGGCTTGAATGCCGCGTTTTACACTTCCATTTCAGCATTGGGATCCGATACGCTCTACATCGGCAAATTTTCGTGGATGTCGCGTACCGATTGGATCGAAGCTCGCAACCGCAAAGATATAACATTGAAGCGCGAAGGAAATGCAATCAAAGAATATGCGACGCTGGTGAAAGCCGTCGCACCGACGGTGAGCGCCCAGCGTACCGTCAAGTATGAAAGTGAAAAGCTCAATGATGTCAACATCATTGGCACCAATGAAGAGTATGCTATCACTTCAAATGTCGAGCCGGAGTATGGTCGAATGCTGTCGAAACAGGACGTTGACCATCGCCGTAATGTTTGCGTCATCGGATGGGAAGTCGCCGATAAGGTTTTTAAAAACAAAAATCCCCTCGGTCGAAATTTATCGATCGGTTCCTATCCGTTTCGAGTGATTGGCATTCTCGAAAAGCGAGGGAATTTATTAGGACATAATTTGGACAATGAGATCATAATCCCTCTTGGTATTTTTCAAAAACAGTATGGGGCGCGGCGTTGGGTTACCATCGAAGTAAAAGTGATTGATCCGGCATTAATCGAAGAAGCAAAAGACGAGATCACCGGAATTTTGCGACGGGTGCGAAAAGTCGAGCCGCATCAGGAAAATGATTTCGCCATCAATCAACAGGACATGATTGCTGATATGTATAAGCGACTGACGACGGCGCTTTATGCTTTTGCGTTTGGAGTTGGTTCCATAGCGCTCATCGTAGGCGGCATTGGCATTATGAACATTCTGCTCGTTTCGGTGACTGAACGGACCAAAGAGATCGGAATTCGGAAAGCGATCGGCGCGCGAAACAAAGATATCCTGCTGCAATTTTTAATCGAGTCGCTTGTTGTTACCGCTTTTGGTGGCATTGTTGGAATTATTGCAGGATTCGTCTTCGCGAAAATTATCGCTGCTTCAACCTTTTTGTCTGCGACAGTTTCACCTGTATCCGTGGCGATAGGCATTATTTTCATTTTCATCGTCGGAACATTTTTTGGGCTTTTTCCGGCTTACAAAGCGGCAAAATTAGATCCCATCGAAGCGTTACGATACGAATAAATTTGACCTGGTTGTTGCAGGAACCTTTGCTGATAGAACAATATAATATAAAAGAATAGACGTTATGAATTTTAAAGAAAGTTTCGCAGTTTCGATTGATGCGTTGCGCTCAAACAAAATGCGTTCCGTGCTGACGACGCTTGGAATCATCATCGGAGTTGCAACGATCATTGGAATGATGTCCATTATCCAGGGCTTGCAAAATTACATGGCAAAAGAGCTCAGTGTGTTAGGATCCAATACATTTCAGATTCAAAAAGACCCCCCGGTACAATTCGGGCATCTCGATGAGAGATATCGCAATCGAAAGAACATTACCCTCAGGCAGGCAGATGAAATTAAAGAACGAGCCAGGCTGGTGAAATCAGTCGGACCGGAAACTGCGATTTGGGGACAGGTGGTCAAGTATGGTGAAAATAAAACCAATCCTGATGTCGTTACCCTTGGAGTGACTCAAGATTTCCAGATTGCCAATAATTATTTCATTTCAGAGGGAAGATTTGTCAGTGATTCTGATGTGGAATACAACCGTCCTGTTGTTGTATTAGGGCTTGATATAGTTGAAAAACTATTTCCGCACTCAAGCGCGATAGGAGAATACGTTCGAATTGGTCCAAACAAATTCAAAGTCATCGGCATTTCTGAAAAACAGGGTGCGTTGTTCGGACAAAGCCGGGACAACCTTGTGCTCATCCCTATCACGACGTTTCATAAAATTTTTGGCGACAAGCGAAGTGTTCAGATTACGATTCAAGTCAAAGATGCGGATAAAATGAACGATGCGATTGAAGAGGTAACTGGAATTCTCAGGATTTTACGAAAAGTTCCTCCTGACCAGGAGAATGACTTTGAGGTGTTCACCAGTGAAACGCTTATCGAGACGTTTAACGATATGTCACGCGGTGTGAAAATTGGGGCGATCTTTATCGCTGCCATTTCGCTTGTGGTCGGCGGTATTGGCATTATGAATATTATGCTCGTTTCAGTAACGGAGCGAACCAGAGAAATTGGCATTCGAAAAGCAGTCGGCGCTCGAAGGCTCCATATTTTATGGCAGTTTTTAACCGAGGCAATCATTCTGGGAAATTTAGGCGGAATAATTGGGATTATTATTGGCGTCTCGATCGGAGTTTTAGCGGGAAAAGTTTCGCCGCTGCCAACGGCAATACCGATCTGGGCTGTATTTTTGGGAATTGGCTTTTGTAGTGTTGTTGGAATTATATTTGGGGTTTATCCAGCGAGCAAAGCTGCTCGATTGGATCCCATCGTCGCGCTGAGATATGAATAAAAAATATCATCCAAAAAAATATAATGTTTATTTAAAATCTTGAACGATTTCACGAGGGAGGGAAAA
>JALOPY010000501.1 GCA_025453735.1 bacterium
CTTTTTTATCATTCTTGCACTTTCAGAAAAATTCAACAGTTGATGAGCTATGAGATGCTCAAATTTTAAACGCATAAATATAAACATAAATAAGTTTTGAGTCAAGCACAATATCGAAAAAAATTGAAAGTATTTCACTCTTCTATTTCAAAGAAAATCTGGTTGTGATTTTCAAGAAAACAAAATTTAGCTTGATTTAATTTGATTTTTCTGATAAATTGAACTTGCAAAAAGACGAGGCGTATATATGAACAAAATAGCTTCGTCCATCATAATAGCTGTGACATTTTGCGGGAGCATTGAATGATCAAGGAATTCCCCTGCAATGAGAATCGAAGCACGCGGAGTTTAAACGGAGAGCAATATCTTCAAAAATTTCTCTGTGAAATCCTGTTAACTCTGCTGCTCCTTGTAAGATTTTTTTGCAGTTTTTTTGAAACAAACAATGAGGCTTATGGTGAATAAATATTTTATTAAATTATTAGTAGCGGTTTCCTTCATTTTGGCTTTGGCAGCAGAAGGAAATTCACAATATTATTTTGGCAGGAATAAGGTTCAGTATAATAACTTTACCTGGTATATTTTAAAGACCGAACATTTTGATATTTACTACTACGCGGAAATGAAAGAGTTGGCGGAAATTGGCGCTGAATCCGCGGAGGAGAGCTATAAATTTTTGGAAGACAAATTTAACCATAGCATTGAAAACCGAATTCCACTTATTTTTTATTCCAATCACGCCCATTTCCAGCAAACCAATACCATCCCGTATATTCTGCCAGAAGGGGTGGGTGGCTTTTTTGAATTCATTAAGGGCAGGGTCGTCGTTCCATCGAACGGCTCGATTCCGGATTTCAAACGAGTCCTGCGCCATGAGCTGGTTCATGTCTTCACCCATAGCAAACATTATCGCATTCTGAAGGATCATCGCAAGACGCATTTTCCGTCGCTTCCACTCTGGTTCATCGAAGGGCTGGCAGAGTACTGGTCCCAGGGGTGGAATGATGAAGCGGAAATGTTTATCAAAGATGCCATTTTAAATGGATACCTGTTTCCGTTGACTCAGATGTACCAGATTTACGGCTCGTTCCTGATGTATAAAGAGGGACAGGCGATTATTAAATATATCGCAGACACGTATGGCGAACAAAAGATTATTCAGCTCATTGAAAACACGTGGAAACAGGATAATTTTTCTGATGTTTTGAAATTAACGATTGGAGTGGATTACGAGGAATTCGATAAAGAATGGGTTTACAATCTGAAAAAGCAACATTACCCCATCATGGCGGAAAATGATTTTCCCCAGATGGTTGCCCGTCAAATTACTTTTGAAGGAATCAATACCAAGCCCGCTTTCTTCCGTGAAAAAGGACAGAAAACAATTGCGTTTGTTTCAAATCGTTCGGGCTACTCAAACATTTATCAAATGCGATTGCCTGACGAAAAGATTGAAAAAGAGCGATCGGTTGATAACATTATCAAGGGCGAGCGAACCGATGAATTCGAATCATTCCACATTCTGAACAGCAAAATCGATGTCGATAAAAATGGATCGCTGGCGTTTGTCTCGAAAAGCGGGGAAAGCGATGTGCTGTATATTTACGACATCCGAACGAAAACGATTATCAATAACTTTAAATTTGAGGACATTGTCACGATTTTTTCTCCTTCCTGGTCTTCCGACGGAACCAGGATCGCATTTACCGGCATCAGCTTTTCTGGCAAAAGTGATATTTATGTGATTCATATTGACGATGGTCGATTGGAGCGTTACACGAATGATTTTTATGACGACCGCGATCCGGTCTGGGACCAGGATGGCGGTTTTATCTATTTCAGCTCCGATCGCACCGTTTTTGATGACACCAATTATTATAATCTATTTGCCTTGAATTTGCTATCCGGAACGATCAGCTATATTACGCATGGCCAACATAATGATTTTACACCGGCAATATCAGAGGATAATCGTTACCTGGCTTTCACATCGGATCGGGACGGCGCATTCAATATCTGGCTCGTTAAAAATCCTGGATTAGCAACGCAAAATTTCCTTGCCAATCGTAACTCATCCGCTTTAGCACTGCCCAATTTGCCCGTGTTTTCGCTGATGAACGATCAGGTTCAAGCGCGCAAGATCACCAATTTCACCACGGGAGCTTATGATCCGGAATGGACCGATGACGATCAGATTATTTTCACGGCGTTTGAAAAATTTTCCTTTCAGATTCAAGCATTGGACCAGGTGATCCAACGCTTTGATTCTGCAACGGTCGTACAGAAAGATTCACTGCAATTGAAAACTTCGGTGATGAAGCCGCCGAAAATTGTGGCCGAATCTATCGTCTCCAATATAAAATATAAGCCAAAATTTAATCTTGATGTGGCGCAAAGCTCGGTCATGCAGGATCCAATCTTCGGCGTTTCCGGTGGCGCGCAGCTTGCTATGAGCGATATGTTGGGTAACTATCAATATCATTTTTTAATTTACAATAACGCACAAACTCGGGATGAATTTTTTGAAAGTTTCAACATCGCGGTTTCCCGACTCGATCTCTCACATCGGATGAACTACGCGGTAGGCTTGTACCACTTTGCCGGCCGCTATTTTAATTGGTATGAAGGTTTTTTCTATGAGCGCCTGTATGGTGGATATGCCTCAATCAGCTATCCACTTTCGGTGTTCCAGCGTATTGAATCGAGCTTCAACTTTCGCCATTCCTACAAAGATTGGTACGGAATTGATAATTCACGAACCGCGTTGCTGGCATCCAACTTCATCGGCTATGTGAAAGATAATTCACTATGGGGCGCGTCCGGTCCCATGGATGGCGAGCGAATCAACCTGACATTGGGCAACACGCTTGACGTACAACACTCCAACGTAAATTTTTACACGATAATCGTCGATGCGCGAAAATATTTCCGACTTTCCCAACGGATGACGTATGCAGTGAGAGCCATGACGCGCTACAATCACGGCAAGGAAGCCCTCCCCTTTTATATGGGTGGGAGCTGGGACCTGCGCGGCTATCGTCGCTGGTCGCTGTGGGGGAATAAAATTTTTCTTATCAATAATGAATTGAGATTCCCGTTTATCGACCGATTCATCGTCAATTTCCCCTTTGGCGGCATGGGATTCAGCGCTATTCGCGGCGCCAGTTTTGTGGACCTGGGCAATGCCTGGGATGATAAACTGACCAACGTACTGGGAAGTGTAGGGTTCGGACTTCGCTGGCGATTCGGTGGATTTCTGGTGTTGCGCTATGATTTCGGCAAGAAATTCTCATTCAACAACACCCAGAGTTTGCTCGATCCGGGAAAATTTGAAATGCAAAA
>JALOPY010000502.1 GCA_025453735.1 bacterium
TGTTGACCTTCGCAAGGTTGAAAGGAATATTCTAAATGTTGAATCTTGAAAAATCAAAAAAGCTTTTTACTCACGCCCTGGAAATCATTCCAGGCGGCACCAACACCAATGCCAAACGGGTCTATAATCTGCTGGACATGGAAAATTTCCCTGCCTATATCGAGCGAGGCGATGGCGCTTATGTCTGGGATATCGATGGCAATAAATATATCGACTACATCGCTGCGCTGGCGCCGATCAATATCGGATACAGCCATCCGAGAATCAATGTCCGAATCATCGAGCAATTGGAAAAGGGCAGCCTGTTTTCTTTGCCCAGTCCCAACGAAGTGCAACTGAGCGAGATGCTGATCGATAAAATTCCCTGCGCTGAAATGGTGAAAATCATGAAGACTGGAGCGGAGGTAACCTCTGCCGTCATCCGTGCCGCTAGATTGGCGACGGGAAAAGAGATGATTCTCAGCTCTGGCTACCACGGCTGGCACGATTGGTGGACAGCAAAGATCGGGGAGCAAGGAATTCCTGCCTGTTATAAAAATTTGATCGAAGACTTCGAATTCAATAATTATTTGCAACTGGAACGATTAGTCGACAACCATGCTGGAAAAATCGCCTGCATCATTCTGACCCCCGCCTCTTATGGCGTGGAGCCAAAGGATAATTTTCTCCAAAAAGCCAGAAAGCTGGCAGATCAAAAAGGAATCGTGCTGATTTTCGATGAAATTATTACAGGCTTCCGCTGGGCAATGGGCGGCGCACAGGAGAAGTATGGCGTGGTTCCCGATCTGGCAGCCTTCGGCAAAAGCATGGCAAATGGGATGCCGATTGCTGTTCTCATTGGCAAGAAGGAATTGATGGCTCCATTGAAAACCAATATGATCACCTCTACATTCGCCAGCGAAGCGCTTTCCATTGCAGCTTCAATCGAGACGATCAAAATCATCGAAGAAGAAAATATTATTCAGCGATTGTATTATCTTTCAGATCGATTGCGTGCTGGAATAAAGGAAATCAGCCAGCGACAAAATTTTGAGATCGATGTGATGGATCCGACTCCAGCCGTAAAATTTGAATTTTTGATTAATGATGTCGAGAAAAAGAAAAAATTGACGCTGGAATTTATCAAACAATGCGCTGCCAAAGGACTGCTGGTAAGGCAGGATGGAACGGGCGTTTCGCTGTGCGTGATAGCAGCGTTGAGCGGTGATGATGTCGATTACACGTTAGAAGTTCTTAATAAAGTAATTGGCAATCTGAAAAATGAATTATAATACTGAAAGATATTTTGCGTCACAGAGAAAGGAAAAAGATTAATATGAAACTCTCCTTCTCCACCCTCGGCTGTCCCAACTGGGATTTAAATTCAATAATAAAAAATGCAAAAAACTATGGCTTCGATGGCGTCGAAATCAGGGGCATCAAAGATCAGCTCGATGTCTCAAAACTGCAAGAATTTACAAGGCGTACCAGCGAAACCAGAGATATGTTTGCTGACGCCAATATCGAATTGATTTGCTTCTCCAGCTCGATTCGGATGGCAGAGCCAGATAAATCGAAACGAGGTGAACATCTCGAAGAATTGAAACGATATGCTGAAGTGTGTGAGAATTTCGATACCCCGTTCGTCCGAGTTTTTGGCGGACAAATCGATGAGCTATCCTGGGAACAGGCAATCGATGAAGCAGCAGCAACGCTCTACCAGATGATCGAACTTATCAATAATGCCGATGCGAAAATTGTGATTGAAACCCACGACGATTGGATGGCGGCGGATCATTTCAAAGCCTTGATGGAGAAAGTCAATTCCGAGAAAGTCGGCATTTTGTGGGACGTGAATCATCCCTACATGTTCATCGGCGAAGCTCCTGAGGAGACGTGGGACAAAGTCGGCAAATGGATTGATCACACCCATTGGAAAGATTCCAGAATCGCCATCGATACGGTGATGGGATTCGAGCCGTGCCTGATGGGCGAGGGCGATCTGCCGCATGAGCAAATTTATGATGTGTTGAAAAACGGCGGCTATGATGGCTATCTGTCACTGGAATGGGAGAAGCGCTGGCATCCCGAATTGGCTGAGCCTGAGATTGCTTTTCCGCAGTATGTCGATTATATGAAGAGGTTGATGGACAGATAAAATTTTAAACCCTTTCAAAGGTTCTGAACCTTTGAAAGGGCATTTTACAAAAATAGCTTGACTTTTTCCACTTCATCGGTTATATTATATAAAATTTAACCGATGAATCTTAAATATTTTGCAAAATGAATGAATCAAATTATTTCAACATCCTGGTTGATTGGAATTACTGGGGAAATTTTCAAACTCAACTCAAGAATAGACCACGCTATCTAAAACGAGTCCAGACATTGTTTTCACCTCGAACCGCTCTTTCTTTACTGGGAATTCGGCGAGCAGGAAAGTCTTCAATTATTCATCTTTATTTACAAGAACTATTTGCCCAAAAAACTCTGGAACCCAAAAATAGCCTTGTCATTAACATGGAAGACCCTCGCTTTGCCAGACAATTGACCGCTCAGGATCTTCATCAATTATTTGAATCCTACTGGCAAAATCTGGATCCAACTGATCCGATTATCGTTCTTGATGAAGTCCAGAATGTCGATGGCTGGGAACGGTTTGTGCGTTACCTTTTGGAAGCCAAAAATTTGAGGGTAATTGTCACAGGCTCATCTTCAAAAATGCTAGATCAAGAGCTTGCCACAGTGCTTACAGGTCGCCACGTTGACATCGAAGTATTTCCCTTGATGTTCAGGGAAATATTGGAATTTGAAGCTATCCCTCATGATTCGACAGTGCAACTTACGAAAAACAGGATCGCTATCAAGCGTGCCCTGGATAATTATTTTCAATGGGGTGGTTTTCCAGAGGTTTATTTATCAGAATCAATCGAGCGGAAAAGAGAATTATTGTTTCGCTATTTCGACGATATCATCTTTAAAGACCTCGTCAGGCGATTCAATATTCAGGAAGTTCATAAATTAGAACAACTGGCAAATATTCTGATAACGAATACGGCGACCTTACAATCCTATAATCGATTGAAGTCGCAAATCAATGTGAGTGTCGATACTGTTGAGCGGTTTGTCCGTTATTTTGAAATCGCCCGAATATTCTTTTTCCTCAAAAAATATGAATATTCGATTGGTGAGCAGATTCGCTCGGTGCATAAAGTCTATCTCATCGATAACGGTTTTTATGCTGCCAAAGGATTTCATTTTTCTGAAAATGTGGGACGGCTGGCTGAAAATTTGGTTGCCATCGAGCTGTTTAAAAGACGTCTGACACTTCCCAATCTGGAGCTCTATTATTGGAAGG
>JALOPY010000503.1 GCA_025453735.1 bacterium
AGATGTAGTCCACCTCCGAGGTGGACTACATCTCCCTACTCATAAATTCTAAAATTCCCGCTGACTTGAAGTAACGCCAGCATGTACAATATGCCATCATAATAGCGATAATGCCCTTGCGGAATCGAGGCATTCCATAATTCCTGGACAAATTCTTTTCTATTATCATTTGTCGAGGCTAACGCCGCCACGGCATTCATCGCCACCAAACCGGCGCTATGGTCGTCCCCCAATTTTTTGCCATCCAGCGTGTACTGATTGCCATAAGTTTGGATGCCCTGGGAATCAAAAAAGTCCAGCAGTCGATTGGATTGTAATACCGCCCAATCGTCCCGACCGAACCAGAGATAATCAATAGCCACATTCATAGTCACCCGCCAGGCATCGAAACGGAAATCTTTATGTCCTCCGCCCCAGGGTGGATCCATGGGTGAACCGTCGAATCGAGCATAATCGGGGGCCAAACCGGTTTGAGGATGGACCGCTTTTTTTAAAAATTGGCGACTCGTATCAGCAGCCTCGCGCCAGAACTGATTGTTTTTATCTGCCCATTTTGCCCATAATTCATAAAAATGAGGTAAATGATACGATGGATCAGTGAAGTCATCCGCATTTCCTACTGGTACAAAAACGACCTGCTTTTCATTTTTATTAAACATATTGGTGATGACATCAGTCCGATCCGAAGATTCTTCTTTGCTGAGCATGGCATCCAGAATTTTTTGTGCCTCGGCTTTATAGTTATAAATTCCTTCACCATCTCCCCAGCGGGCTGAAGCAAAAAACAGCGCCATGACAAACCATTCTTCACCATCGGATGCCGAGTTCACAGATATTTTCGTTCCATCATCTTTGCAATGCCAGGCGAAATAATTCTTGCTCGGTCCACTCTGGTGCTGCATGTAGGTTTTTGCCCACTTCAACAAGCGGTCGAACTCGCTTTTTTTATTTAGCTGAACCGCGATCATCATTCCATAAGACATCCCCTCGGTGCGGACATCATTATAGTTAATATCTTTGATGTAAGCCATGTCGGGCGCAACCGGGTAATAAACACGCTGGGCATTATCATCTCCATAAAATAATTGATCAAATGCATTATCGATTTTGGCAGATATTTCTGCTTTACTTTTGCCCAATAATTCGCTGAATAGATCTGAATAAATTCCTGTGAGGTATGCTCCAGTTTGTTTTACGGAGTTTGAGACGACTTGCTGGGAGTTGATTAAATTTGAGGAAGATGCCGCATTGCCAAGGACGAAGATCTCGATGAATAAAAGCAGAAAAACGATGCATCTATTTCTCATCGACATGACCTCATTGCCAAAATGATTACTTTGCTTGATAATTATTGAATCGTTTCAAATATAACAAAGTAGTTGCATAAAGTCAAGCGAAAAAATGAGAGATACTTGACACAGAGTGCATCCACCGATTCATGTGACTGCAGAACTAATCGCATCATAGACTTAAAAATTTTGCTTATTTTTTTATTCACCATTTTTAACTGATTTTATGTGTATTACTTTAAAATTTTTATTGATTTTTTCATCTAAAAAAACTATATTGTGCATCATAAAAAATTAAACCGTTTCAATCATGAGCATTTTAGGTGCCGGAGTAATTAATGAAAAAAATTACTATTGAAGATGTCGCAAAGCGAGCTGGGGTATCAAAAGGAACAGTCTCGGCTGTAATCAATGCTAAAAATTCGGTGAAACCAGGGACAAGAGAACTCATATTGGACGTGATGAAAGAGCTAAACTTTCGTCCCCGGGGCATGGCGCGGAATTTAAAAAATGGCAATCAAGATAAGAGCATTGGAGTGATAATCAAGGATTTGAATTACCCGTTTTATACGACAATCGCGCTGGGCGCAAAAGAGTATGCAAATAATAAAGGCTATTCAATGATTATTGCCAGCTCTGAAAATGATCATGAATGTGAAAAAAAATTTACCCATCTTTTTTCTACCAAGGATATTAAAGGCGCGATCATCGCTCCTTTGGTCGAGGGCTCCGCTGAAATTGAACATCTTTTTAAACTAAAAATGATTAATTATCCGTTTGTCTTGTTGGAGGATGTAAAAGGTATTCAGGCAAATGTTGTGGCGATTGATAATTTAAAAGCTATTAAAAAAGCAGTGAAATATTTAATCGATAGCGGTCACACCAAAATTGTTCATTTTGCCGGTCCACCACAATCCTCACATACTCAGGAACGTATCGAAGGCTTCCGGGATGCCTTTAGTGAGAGTCCCCTGGTTTTTAATAAAGATATGATTATCTCGATCGGGTCTCGTCATGATGAAAGCCTGGGAAATACTTTGAAATATTTTAAGAATAGAAACCGGGAAGATTTTCCTACCGCCATTGTTTGTTTCAATGATCAACAAGCGCTTGCCGTGATAACTGCTCTAAAAGAGCTGAATATTCGCGTACCTGATGACATATCGATTATTGGAAATGATGATATTTATTATGCGAAAGTATATCCAGTTCCTTTGACCACGATCCGAGCCCCGCAATATGAGATTGGCAGAAAAGCGGCAGAAATACTCATTCGGAACATCGAAGCATCAACGCTTTTGCCAACCGAAAGGATTGTCCTGGAAACGGATTTTATTGTCAGGGAGTCAACGAAGGTTTTGAATTCCTGAGAGACGAAGCAAAGATGCAAAAAACATTTCAATATATACTCGTTTAGGGTTAATTTTTCAGTATAAAAAATCATAGATATACTGATTCCATCGCTTGGAGCGATGGAATCAGTATGAAATTCTAAACCTTAATGAGTATAACAACGGTTCTGGTGGAGTAACATAAAAGACTTCTCCCACAGAAAAGATATGAAAATATACAATTCTTTTCTGTGAGAGAAAAAATCCGTGGTATGAAATTAGTGGTATAGATTTTCCTATTTGAAGTCTTTGTGGTTTATTATTTATTCATATAACCTGCCGACCCACCCACCGCCAGGCGCCAGATGAATATTCAATGTATCATTTTTGCTAATCGTTTTCACTACTTTTTTATAATCCATCGCATTCCGGTCGGCATTGATTCCATCCTGGTAAATTTCAATATTATATTTCCCAACATCCAGAAAAGAAAAATCAACTTCCAACTCCCTGGCTGTCCAATTTGTCATGGCGCCCACATACCAGTCATTTCCACTTTTTCGAGCGAGCAAGACATATTCTCCAACTTTCGCATCCAGAACTCTGGTCTCGTCCCAAACCGTGGGCACTCTGGAAAGAAATTCCATGCATTCCAATTCTCGGAGGTAATTGGATGGGCTATCGCATAACATCTGCAAAGGGCTTTCATAA
>JALOPY010000504.1 GCA_025453735.1 bacterium
GATCGTGGTGAGATTGGTTGTTTTTGATACCGACCGCATGATGCACTTTCCTGATTTCCGGTCGTATGAAAGAGCGTTTCAGCTTATCACGCAAGTAAGCGGCCGCGCAGGAAGAAGAGAAAAGAAAGGAAAAGTAATTCTGCAAACATCGAACCCTGGACATCCGCTGTTTAAGTATGTAATTGAAAATGATGTTACCGGATTTATCGCTGATCAGTTGCACCTCATGATCGCTATCGCACACACCCACCAGCTTTGCCTGGGGACGAAGGAAAGTGAATTTTTTGCCAGCGATTTCGATCCTGCCATTTTTATCTTCATTATCGACAAACCATCTCGCCTTGAAATTGGCAGCCTGACCTTTGGTCTCAAGCACATCCACTACCAGAATTAATTTCATCTCAGGCACGGTCAAAAACGTTCTATTGACATTTTTCACATTATCATTGACCAATTGATACGCCTGCGTGGCGTCGCTGGTGACGATGGCGTAATCATCAGTCTTCTGTTCTTGCACGACTTTGGCTTCTGCCAATGAAGCATTGGTTCCTTCCAGTCCATCATGATATTGATGTCCCTTGTTATCGATTAAAACCGTATTATGCGCTGGCGACGTTCGCAATGCCCAGGCTGGATGTTGGTGACTGTAAGGCGGATGCCAGTTATCGACCAGCAGATTTTCAGCAAAGCATTTCAGGATCAGGCTATTGCGATCGGCGTTTTCGTGATTGGCGGGTTTGCCACTGCGCATGGCAACTACAAAATCACTTTTCTCAAATCCGGTTGAAACGACCACCCAGCCAATATCAAAATGACGATAAAACCATTCTCCTGCTGGTTGTTTTAATTCCACAGTCGGATCGAAAAAAATCACCGATAGCATTCGGTGCTTTTGGGCGTAATTTTCAGCGGCAAATTGCGCTGTTCTATCCCGATATTTTTTGGCAGTCCAGAATCCGATATCCGAAAAGAATCCTCCGCCGCCATCGCCGAAATTGACATGCCCCTCGGGATGTTGATTGGTCGGCATTCGGGTCATCAAAAAGAAATCCATCACACCCTGCCAGTTGATCTTGCCCGACCAATCCTCTTGTTTCTTTCGTCCCAGAATCGTGAGCAATAAAATCAGCTCAGTGGCGGTGTAGTTGCAATAGCCTGTTCCCTCATCATAGCTGCCATCTTTGGCAAACATATCATAAAAATCGTCATAAGTCTGTTTCACCACATTCATCCATTCGGGGACACGGACATGGCGTCCCTCCAGAAACATGGCGCCGAGCCCCAGGGCACTCATCGGCACAGCCCGCAGATTGGTTCGGGATAAAATCCAGGGCCACTTACGCATATCCCGTTCCTCGAAAAAGCTGCTCTCCCGATCGAATTGCCAGCCAACAACTTGTTCTTTATTCAGCATTCCCCAACAACTGCGATAGCACGGCTCGATGCCTTTTTCAGGCAGTTGCGCCAGCACTTCTTGTTTCATTTCATCGGATAATAAATCTTCAATCCATTCAAAAGTCAGCACGATGGATTGGGTGGTTTGGGGCGCTCGCTGCAATCCAATCACATCTTTTCCTGCTTCGAGAAAATAGTCCCATTTTTTGAATTGAAGAATTTTTTCGAGAGCCAATCTCGCCATCTGACCTCGTTTTTTGTCGCCAGTGATGATATAAACGAACGCCTCCCGCTGCAAAATATCACAAGCTTTTGGCAGATGCCGCAGTTGATTATTGAATTCGATGCCTGTTTCCAGAAATTTCAGGTCATCTGCCCGATCGGCATTTAGCATCTCCTCCCAGAATTTTTTGAACATGGGCAAGCCAAGCCGTCGTTGAAGTTCTGGGATGTCATCGGGAGCAAAGAGCAGGTTTAATTTTTCATTGTCAGTTTTGGCATTCAGTTTTGACAAAAAGCTCATGGGATTGAATAACAATAATCCAGAAGTTAAGCCAGATAGTTTTAAAAATTCCTTTCGTGATAGCATAATTGATTTTCCTCTTTTAAGATTCACATAGCGTTAGACAAAAATAAACGGACTCCACTTTCAAAGTGGAGTCCATTGATCAAGGTTCCAAAACGACTTTGATACAATTTTCCAATTTTTTATCAAAAATTTCATAGCCTCGAACACCCTCTGCCAGCGGCAAGCGATGAGAAATGATGGCAGCTAAATCATATTTTTTTGATTGAACAATTGGCAGCAATTTCTCCATATAGAAACGAGCAGGGCAGCGACCGATTTTGTACGTGATATTTTTGTTGTAAGCTTCCACTGGAGAAAATGCCATTTCTTTTTCAGTGTGCACGCCAACTGTAGAAATTATGCCGCCAGGGCGAACCAGATCAAACGCCAGCCGTCCTGCATTTTTATTTCCCACAACTTCAAGAACAGCATCAGCGCCCCGACCATCGGTGAATTTATGAATTATTTCAATAGGATTTTCGTTTTGATAATTCAGAGGAACAGCGCCAAACTTTTCTGCTAATGTCAGTCTTTCAGGAACCGAATCAATGGCATAAATTTTCTCAGCGCCAAAATCTCTCGCTCCAAAAATCGCTAATAATCCCACAGGTCCACAGCCAACAATGGCATAAGTTCCGTTCGGATGAATGTCCGCCATTTCCGCACAGAAATAACCTGTCGAAAAAATATCGCCTAATAATAATCCTTCTTCGAGCGAAACAACTTTTGGCAGCCGAAGCAGGGTTAAGTCAGCCAATGGAATTCGGACATATTCCGCCTGCCCGCCGTGCAATCCCCGACCATCTTCAACCCAGCCAAACAATTGTCCTTTGGTGCAGCGGGCTGTCAATCCGATGCGACAGAAAAAACATTCGCCACAATTGGTAGTGAAGGGACAGGAAACAATGTCACCTATTTGGAAAGATTTTGCTTCACTTCCAATCTCAACAATTTCACCGACGAATTCATGGCCCATCACCGTGCCATAATCAAGCCCCGTTTCCCGCTCGTGATAAATATGCAAATCTGAGCCACAGATGGCGGCCAGCAAAACTTTCACGATGACATCTTTGGGATGCTCGATTTTGGGATCAGGAACAGACTCGTATTTGATGATCTGTTTGCCATGAAAGGTCAGCGCTTTCATTCCAGGTGTCTATTTCCTTTTATCTTTTCCTATCGAACTATATTTGTCAGGGATTAATTTTCATAGTCAAATCAATACAAAGTAGCAATTTTTGGTTTCACGTCTGCCGTTTCACATTTCACATCTCACGTCTCACGATTTGCGGCTTAAATATTTTGAAAGAAACATGCCCAAGCCAATCAAAAAAAGCAACCCACTAATCATTAGATTAAT
>JALOPY010000505.1 GCA_025453735.1 bacterium
ATTTCATCCTTAAGGTTTCCAACTCTGCAGATTCCACCCCATGTCCCAGAACATCCATTCATAGCGGCAGGATTTCAGAAAAATGTCTTTTATCCGATTCAATTCAGATTCAGGATAACCGGCCACTGCATCGTCCAGAATTTGGAACCACCAGTTCACCATGTCCCGAAATTCTGGAACGGAATACGTCATGAGCCATGATTTGTAGGGATGATCGTCGGGGATGGTTTTGTTCGTTGTGAATTCAGCTCCGATTTCGATATAAATCCATCCGCAGGGAAGAATAGCTGCCATTCCCTCGGCTAATGTCCCTGTGCGGGTGAAACGAAACAGATGATCGATATACGCTTTGCAGGCTGGCGCCAGCTCGGTTTTCAGCGCATCTTCCATGGTGATGCCAAATTGTACAAAGTATTGCTCCTTCAGCATTGCTTCAACTTGAAATGATCCTTTGGCGGCATCCAGCATGGCAAGTATATTTTTTACATCGGGCATCAGCGGAGCCACCCAAGCCATTGCCCTGGCATAATCAACGATGTAAAGCGAATCCTGAATCATGTAAAAACGAAACTTGTCCAGTGCCAGCGTGCCATCGCCGAGTCCTTTCACAAAAGGGTGTTCGAATTGGGATTTCAGGATGGGGTCTGCCGCCAATTTTAAAGATTCTGAAAATTTCATAGGTCAAATCTCCGTTTCTAATTTGAATTGATTCTCAATTTTATAGCATGTCTTTCAATCATTTTCCCGGGCAGCATTATTTCAAGAAACTGGGGCAAGCTCTGCAATGATCGCATTAGCATCGCCTGGATTTCGCTGACACTCGATCAATGCGCGGAGGATGAGCGGTGCGACGATCGTCGCATCGGACTCGATGACGAACATGGGCGTGTCTTTCGTCAATTTGTCCCACGTAATTTTTTCATTCGGTGTGGCGCCGGAATAGGAACCATAAGAAGTCGTAGAATCTGAAATCTGGCAAAAGTATGCCCAGGGCTTGACCGGCAGATTCAAATCGTATTTGATCGATGGCACCACACAAATCGGGAAGTCGCCGGCAATGCCGCCGCCAATCTGAAAAAAACCAACACCGGCGCCTTGTGAGAGTTCGTTGTACTGATCATAAAATTCAGCCATGTACTCGATGCCAGATTTTACAATTGTCGGATTGCATTCACCGGTCTTCACATAGGACGCGAAAATATTGCCGAACGTCGAATCCTCGTAGCCAGGAACGACAATAGGCAGGTTGGCTTTCGCTGCTGCCAGAAGCCAGCATTCATCAGGATTGCCTTCATGCGTATCGGGGCTGAGTGTTTGAACAAGCTCATAAAAATATTCATGCCAGAATCGGCGCAGACCACGCTCAGTGGCGGTTTTCCACATTGGAACAATAATTTTTTCCACGACACGAAATGCCTCATCTTCCGGGATGCTGGTATCTGTTACCCGTCGCATGCGGTCGTTCAGGATTTTCACATCATCGTCCTTGGTAAAGTAGCGATAATCGGGAAAGTCTTTATAACTATGATGCGCCACGAGTCGAAAGAGCGATTCTTCCAGATTTGCGCCGGTTACCGAGAGTCCATGAATCAGTCCCGCACGAATCGCTGGCGCCAGCGTAATGCCGAGTTGGGCCGATGACATCGCTCCGGCAATTGCCCAGAACATCTTGCCCCCGCATTCAATATGACGCCAATAGGCGAGCAAGGCATCTCGTGTCGCTCGTGCATTGAAGTTGCGATAGTTTCGAAGCATAAATTCAAGAATTGGGAAATCGGTTTGCGTAACGTCCGACACGTTTTTTCGGTTTTTTTGAATCGATTCTGTTGATTTCAATTTTATACCTCTCTCAATCTAGCTTTGCTTTAATAAAAAAAATTGAATTAAAAAAACAGCCATTTGTGGGATAATCCATTCAGCATCTTCCAGCCAGGAAAGAATCGATGGAAAATTGCATCTGGATACGCCCGATAGCTCAACTGTTTTAGCAATGAACTATTATCGAAATTATAATCCCAAAAATTGAATCGCCATTCCCGATAAAAATATGGCTGCGCCACTCAGCGCATGCAGGTATCGCTCGATTCTCTGCATCGGGACAAAACTAATCCCCAGCGTGGAAATGATGACTACCGCCAGCATTGTAGTAATGGTGATGCTACCAAAAATGACTACCACAAAAAGCAATCCTGATTGGCTGTTTTTCGCGGCTGGATACATGAGCAGCGGGATCAACGGCTCGCACGGCCCGAGCACAAAAATAGTAAATAGCACCCAGGGAGTGATGCTTTTTTGATTTGATGCTTCATGGATGTGAGCATGTTCGCCGTCATGGACGTGCGTGTGCGTATGACTTGCCAGATCTTTATGGGTGTGCAGATGGTGGTGCGGTTTGTTCCGGATGGCTCGTCGTATTCCCCAGACAAAATAAATCAGGCCAAAGGCAATCAGCGCCCAGGCGGCAAGGTTGCCCCGGAAGCCTTCGATAAATTCCAGCTTTGAAACCGCGATCCCTAACGTAACGCCAATCAATCCCAATACCGCAGAACTCGATACGTGGCCCAGACCACAGAGCAATGTAATCAGCGTTGTTTTGCGCAGCGACCATTTTCCGGACTGGGCCATCACGATGAATGGCAGGTAGTGATCCGGACCAAACAATGTGTGAAAAAAGCCAATCGAAGCCGCAGTTGTTAAAAGAATAGTCAATTCATTGGTCATTAATAAAGTCCTTGTGGTGTGATTGCTATCTTGCCAATATCCAAATAAATGCCAGTTTTGGAGATTTACTGGATTGAAATATATAAAATATTTTCTATTGTTGCAATTAAAAATTTATTTCAGCGGCTCTCATTTTTGTACATAGCTTTAAAAAATGCCCTCCCCCTTTCAAAGGTTAAAAAACTTTGAAAGGATTGCTACTCATAAAACGTAAAACGTGAGACAATGCCATTTCATACCATCTCCCTGGTATTTCGTCTCACGTTTCACATCGGCAAATTACTTCCTGGCTTTTCCTTCCAGCTCCGAGATTCTTTGCTTAATCTCATCCAATGAACTGGCCAGGTATTCTGCCTGATCTTTCAGATAGGTTAGCTCCTGTTCTGGCGTCATAGTCGGCGCATACGGCGCTGCTCCAAATTGCGGTGCAGCGTAAGGCATGGGCGGTGCATAAGCTCCCTGGCGTGCCCAAAACGGCAGACCTGTCGCATAGTACCAGTGACGATATCCCCTGCCTCTGCCAAAGGCACCTCTGCCGCCTCCCCAGAAGCCATAACCTCGACCTGGAATGGGATTGGCATAACCAGGAGCGCCGTAGCC
>JALOPY010000506.1 GCA_025453735.1 bacterium
TGTTTCAAAATAGAATTATTTTTATCGAATCGAACCAGCAAAGGACGATTGTCGAACGCAAAATGAAAGGTATCCTGGCGTGATACGAGGAATACTATGGTATCGAGCCGGCTTGAAGCACTTCTGATTTCAATGTCAACTGGCGTTCTAAATACTGAGGGAACCAATCCTAACGAGTCATCCTGAGTTTGCTGCACGTATAAAATGACCTGTTTGGCATCGGACAACCATCGGTAGCTGACATTGAATTCTGGGTGTCCGCTGCGATAGAGCCATTGCTTGAAAAACCAATCCAGGTCCTGTCCCGATGCCTGCTCGACGATTTGTTGAAAATCTTTTGATTCAGCACATTGAAACGCGTACTTGTGAAGAAAATTAGTCAGGCTTTTAAAGAACGCCGAATCGCCAATCACCTGGCGCAGCATGTGAAGCACCAGGCTGGCTTTCTGATAGGTGATATGCGTGAATAAATCTTCAGGGTGGAGGAACGTTTCATTTATGATCGGCTGATGAAATTCAGAATTTTCCAGATCGAGATAAAAATTTTGATCATCATACATGGCATATTGGGCTTCTGCTAATCCCTGGTCGTATTGTTTGAACAGAATTTCCGCGTAGGTTGCAAAACCTTCATTGAGCCAGAGGTGACTCCAATTTTTGCACGTGACCAAATTGCCAAACCATTGATGGGCTAATTCATGCGCTACCAGATCGTCGCTGCTCATATCAAGATGAGCCCGGCGATCGTGGATTGTCCGATCATTTAACGTGGTTGCACTGGTGTGTTCCATTCCCCCGGCTTGATATTCAGCAACGACAATTTGCGCATATTTATCCCATGGATATTTAGTGCCAAACTGCTTTTGAAAATAGCGCAGCATTTTCGGCGTTATGGCAAATGAATTCGCGGCGTTTTCGATGTCTTTGGGATAGACATAATATTGCAGCGGAATCCCATCACAATTTTCTTTTATGGCAACATATTCACCTGAGGTTATGGAAATAAGATAAGTCGAATGCGGCTGATTTTGCACCCAATGATAGGTTTTGGTTTGCTGTTTTTGATTATGAAAAACAGCGGTCAGCTTTCCATTTGATAACAGAAAATGCTGCTCCGGCACACTGGCGATAATTTCACTGGTCACTTTATCATCCGGCTCATCATAGCAGGGAAACCAGCGGCGCGCGGATATTGGCTCAGAATGAGAATAAATTTGGTATGGCGTGTTTGGCTTTTCAGGAGTGGGCTCATTAAAATGCACGCCAGCAGCCGGTTTTAGAAAATAATGAATTGAAATGATAATAGTGTCTTCTTTTGAAAATCGATTTGGTAAATCGATGGTTACCGTCTCCGAATCGGCTTGAAATGGCAAGGATAATTTGGCGTTTAATAGTACCTGTTTGATTTCCAGGTCTTTGGCGTGGAGCTTAAACGACTCAAATTGATCGACAATTGGCACAAGCGATATCTCCGCTTCTCCAATGATGGACTTTTCTTCTGGATTAATTTGCAATTTCAATTTTATATGTTGAGAGTCATAATTTCTCTGAAATTTTAAATAATAGTTCGCATGCGATGAATTCTGAAAAAGAAAGTGAAGCGATAAAATTGAAGCGATTAAAAATTCAAAAAAAATTTTCATTAATTTTATATAAGATTGATGCATGGGTATTTAACTGATAATTTATGATTTCGGAATTTTAAAGTTTGTGCAAAACCACTATAAAAAAAATCTTACAATGAGCAACTGAGTTAATGGAGAATCACGGAGATTCTTTTTGGAATTACTTAACGGTAATAAAACTCCGCTTAAACTCTGCTTCCTCTGTTTCTCATTGTGAACTATTAAGTTTTGCTCTTGCTTTGCATTAATTGATTTGTAGAACTATGTCCTAAATTTGCAACTTGATAATTTGTTATCCTTTAACGAATGCTTGAAAGATCTGTTCCCGATGTCGTTTCGAAGAAAAAGTATTGTGTTTGTTCTGAGTCAAGTATGAAGCTATCGCTGCTGAATATCGAGATTTATGTAAATATACTTACTACGGATTAAAAATTTCATACCGATTCCATCGCTTGGAGCGATGGAATCAGTATGTTGAAATATTTTTATTTTTGACTGCCACAATAAAAAACCAGCATTGAAAATTTATCATGCTGGTTTACAATTTTATTGAGTTAGAAATATGCAGCGATCATTCGCCGGCTGCAATGGATTTGGGCTCCATGTGCAGAATGTTACTTTTCACAACGGGAATCATAGATGATTGATAAGATATTACACGATTGCGTCCTTCGGTTTTCGCCTGATATAAAGCCTGATCTGCCAGTTCGAGCAGCTCTTTTCCGTGTGTTGAATCTTCTGGAAAGGTAGCAAAACCAATTGATATCGTGAGATTTTTGTTGGGCAGATATTGTTCCCTGGGAAAACTTTTTCCCGCGATGTTGCTCCTCAATTTTTCTGCGACCTGTCCAGCATTTGCTTTATCGATTTCAGGAAGCAGAATCACAAATTCTTCACCGCCATATCGTGCTACAATATCGGCTTTCCTGAGATTCGATTCCAACGACAATGCCACTTTTTTTAAAGCTTCATCACCTAACAGGTGTCCGTTGATGTCGTTGTAGCTTTTAAAGAAATCGATATCGACCATCAGCACGGTCAATGGGCGTTTATAGCGCTTTGCCCGCAGCACTTCTCGTTCATAACGCTGATTAAAATAGCGCCGATTATAAAGACCCGTTAACTCATCAGTGATTGAGAGCTCTTTTGTATGCTGGAACAGGAGTATCTTGTCGAGAACTCTGGCAATGACCTGACCAATCTTTTTGAGTAAGCTCAGTTCATTTTTAGAAAATGAGTTGGTTCTTTTGCGGTAGATGCAGATCGCGCCAATCGGCCTGTTTTTTCCGATCAAAATGGGAATGACCAAAAAAGCTCCTGATTTTATCCCTTTCTCGCACAGAAAAAATTGCTGATCTTGACTGATATCTGGGATATAAATCGATTGTTCTGTCGCAACCGCCTGACCAATGATGTCCTCGCCAAATTTGAAAGTCGTGTGTTTCCTGGTGAATTCTGGCAAACCGAATGCAGTTTGCAGGTGAAGTGTCGATATGGATTCATCTAACAAAAAAATACCAAAATGATCGACCCGGAATGTTTTTTGAAATAGCCGTTTTATTGATTTGAAAATATCGTCCGGATTGAAAGTCTTGCTAAGTGATAAACTGATCTGATAAAGAGAATAAAGCTCTAATAATCGCTTATTGAGCGATTGATTCAAAGCCTCCATTTCAGAATATTTTCTTTGAAGTCC
>JALOPY010000507.1 GCA_025453735.1 bacterium
TCTGAACATTGGTTTTCATAAAAATCATAACAATGATACTGGCAATGATTCCAGTTAATACATCCTTATCGGGCAAAGCTGATTTTTTCAATGTTTTAAAAAATTGTCTTAAAATTGAAAAATCTAAAATTAGAAGTAAAGCAAGGCCGATAAGACCTGTTTCAAGCAGCTCTGCTGCATAATGATTATCCCAGCTCCCGAATTCGTGATCCATACCTGAATATGAAAGGGTACCGAATATTTCCAGCACCTCATGGGTGCCGGGGCCGTAACCAAAAAATATCTTCATATTGGATTCTTTGATCTTATCGTACGCGATTCTCCATAGTTCCCATCGATATTGATACGTATTGCCTTTGAAAGTGCCCTGTTCCAATGTTGCTGTCGCCCTGCCGCTTATCGTTTCCCACACGCCAGGGCTTAGCAGCAGACCGATCATTACAAAACCACAGATTAAAAAAATCTTCATTTTCGTTTTTGATGAGCTGAAAAATAATATTAGCGCACCTGAAATTATGATTGCCAGCCATGGACCTCTGCTATTTGAAAAGTAACAGCCTGCTAAAAGCAAAATAATGGAGCTCCACAATAATAATTTTTTAAGATGAGATTCTTTAAAATAATTGGTTAATCCAAAAACGAGGGGCCAGCCCATTGCCAAAGCCGTCCCCAGTAATATTCTGTGGGGAAAAGTGGACAGGACATCATTCATCGCGGCTAACGGTCGTTCTCGCACAGGCAGGATCAGGTTCAAAGGATTGAAGCGCGTATATTTTTCAACTACTGCAAAAACAGCCACAAGAGTTAAGGATAAAATAATACTTTTCAGCACGTTCAAGATATCGTTTTCATCCGCAATGCTGCTGGCGATGACAATATAAAAAATAAATATTTCGATGGTAAAAGAAAGATAACCTTTGAGACTAAATCCAAAATCCACAGAAATCCATAATGATATAAAATTGGAGAATGCTATCAATGCTAAAAAAGGAATAAATGGGATCTTTGAAATTTCTTTCAGCTTTGGTTTGAATCTTATCACCCACATCATGAAAAGCAGAATCAATATTAATCGGTGAATGGTAAATTTTGGCAAGCCACCACCAGTTTCAATTGCTATCGCTGGCGAAAAAAATATAAACAGGAAAACAGCGATGTTTATCCCTTTTTTAAAATCAAAATACAAGATATAAGTTAGTGCAAAAAGCGTTGAAGCAATGATAAAAAGAGTAGTGAAGTTCATATTGTTAGTTGCTTTTTAGAGCTGTTATGCCTGTTCATCATTCGAATGAAGATCAGCTTTTTGCCATTTCACTGTCGCCAGCCGCGTCAGGTCCCTGGCTGGATTCCCAGCAACAAATGAATCTTCAGCGACATCTTTCGTGACAACCGATCCTGCGCCAATGATCGCATTATCACCAATTTTAACACCGAACATGATGATCGATCCTGTGCTTATCCACACATTATTTCCGATAATCGTCTTATCCCTTTTTGATTCTTCAGTTTTTAAAACCGGGTGCCTCATTCCAAGTATGGAAACATTTGGACCCGTTTGAACGTTATCGCCAATCTCAATGGGACCCATCACAATATTGTGCAAACCAAACCAACAATTTTTTCCAACACTAATATTTCCGGATTTGCCATCCCATACATTGAAATCCTCGACAATCGTTCTTGCTCCAATATGCGCAAAGTATGGCTTCCTGCGAGCAAAGCGGAAGCGATACCTAAGCTCCACGAATCGCTCTTTTTTGACAAACTTTTTTTTGTTATAAAATCGAGTTATCTTCAAGTACATATTTTTGAACAAAGTCCTTGCCGGGCTTGGAACAATAGTCTCGAATTTTCTAAAGCTGTCATTTGCTGCTCTAAAATTCATGATAATTCCGTGTTCTGGACGATGATAATTTCGCCAAATTGTTGATTCTGGAAATTTGAATGATTCAATTGGAAAGTCAATAAAGGAAATGAAAAGGTGAAGGCTTAAAAGTGAAATCCAAAAACGACTTCGGCTTTTATAAAATTTGTTTAAATCGCTAGCATACTAATGCTCGACAGACAAATCCTGCTGGACGATAGAAGCCCAGAGACGCCATTTCGCCAGCGCCATTCGTTCCTGTCCCTTCGCATTCAGATGGGATGTAGAATCGCCCCACCCATCGCGCTTCTCATTCTCAGGAACATGCCACAATACCGGGTAATCGGCGCCGTTGTATTCGAATATTTGCAGGATGCCATTCTTGTCGTGTGCCTGCAAATCTGCGATATCGAAGAGATAGCCGCCGTTTCGATCGATATAGGCGCGGAGTTTCTTGTTAAATTCATGTCGGGCAATTTGATCCATTTTGCTATTTTCTGCATCGCAGTCTTTTTTCGTTTTGATGCAGCAGGTATAAAAAATAAATTTGCACTTTGGGTATTCAGTTATAAGCGATTCTATTTTCGTAGTATAATAAACAAAAAAACTATCGACATTTGTATGGCGCTTGATGCCGGTCCACCCGACATTGAACTCAGCGATATTGAGGATATTCCCCCAGTCCACTCCATAATCATCAGCGCTTCTTATTTTTTGACAGAAATAATAGGTATCTTTAAAGGCATCAACAGGTCGGGGCTTTTCATATCCTTGCACTTTTGAAATAAAATTATAACCAAATCCCGGCAGATTCATGGAATTGGGATCGATTGGCGCGTGCGTCATATTTAATTGATAGCGAGTTGGATAACCATCCCGAAGCCGTCGCAGACCCGATGCGATATTTGCGCCGATCGATCGCTCTAAGTGAATTATCTTCAGCGTCCGGATTCTGTCCAGAATTTTTACATCAAAGCCAGATGGATCCCAATTGCGATGATTGATGACAATTTTCTCAGCCGCGACAGCATTGGCAATCATCAGCGCCAGCACAGCTAAGATTAACATTGTTCGTCCCATCATGGTCAGGAGCACGATCCCCTTCTTCTTCCTGATTTGCCACCTGACATTACTTAACGAGCACCATTTTTTTTGTCTGGCTAAAATTTCCTGCCTTGAGAATATAGAAATACTCACCACTGCGAAATTTAGTCGCATCGAAAGCAACGCTGAAATTACCTGCTGGCTTCAATTCATCGACCAGCGTGAAAACCTCTTTTCCTGTTAGGTCATAAATTTTTAAAGTTGCCCTTTGCAGATCTGGCAATGAATAGGAAATCACTGTGATTGGATTAAAGGGATTGGGATAGTTTTGATTTAAGGTATAGGATTTTTGCAGATTCCCGCTGACTGTTATCTCAATTTCTGGAGAATAATTAGCCGTACCATTAAAA
>JALOPY010000508.1 GCA_025453735.1 bacterium
TGGCACATGAATTGGGTCACCATGTGTATTACCACCTCTGGAAAGGAACCATCATCCAAAGTATTCTCTTTCTTGGCCTTTTTGCGGTACTGGCCTATAGTTTGCCACACAGCGTTTCCTGGTTCGGATTAAAAGGTATCTCTGATATAGAACCCTATATAGGAATCAAGGAGGATTGCCATGGAAATTATTGCGCATTACATTGAATATATTATCGTTATCATCTTGAAGATTTAAATCAATCAACGCACTACTCTCAATGTTGTTTACAAGTCCTGGAAATGTAAGATTTGTGCTGCCAATCAATGTTAATGCATTTGAGTCATTAAAAGCACAATATATTTTGGGATGGTATAAAATTGACAAAGATCCTGTATCTATTACATGTATAGTAATTCCTGATTTCAATAGTGCTATTAATCCCTGGATAGAGGTTATGCCATTACGAATCCCCACATAAGCAGTTGATATGCTGCCTATTTTTTTTAAATGGCTGATAATTGTTTTAACGCCATCTTCTCTTACAAATGCGCTGCAAGCAATGAATCGCTTTATATTTTTATAATCTAATAATTTTATTATAGCATCTTTTTGACTGCCGGTACTGGTTAAGCTTTGAATCAGCAATTCAACTTTGGCCATTCTTTCCTCCTCTACAAAAATACTTAATTCAATACCATTTATGATTATTGACTGCTTCCTTATTCTTGGGAGTATTTTAATATCCTTTGTGAGCTTCCTTCTACGCTTAATTTAATCGACCGTCATCTGCGAAGTTACGGCCATGTTTATATCCTCTGGCTAATGCGAATGAACTCCTCGCACATTGCCTCGATCGCTTCCTGGCGATGCCCGGCGCCGACGGGATCGGAATACCATTTCGGAATAAATCCGCCTTTGGGACAGCCCAGTTTTTTTACCATGTTTCGGCAATAAGCCCGAATCGCGTCCAGCGAGCCATGCGCCATCGTGGTTTGAATATCGACCGGATTGAAAAAAGTGATCCTGCCGCCAAACCGCTCGCCCAGCAATTCTAATCCCATATTTTCTTGCTGGTCCATTTGAATGACATCGAGCCCAACCTCGATCAGATCATCCAGAATATCCACGATGTAGCCGCAGCTATGCAGAAATGTGAGCATCCCGGCATCGTGAACGGCTTTGAAAACCCGGGCATAACGCGGCTTCCAGATTTGGCGCCAGGCATGAGGTGAGATCATTAGTCTCGTCTGCAAGCCCCAGTCATCCGCGAAGATGTAGCCATGCGCGCCGAAAGCGGCATATTTCTCAATCGCTGCTAGGTTCATCTCGACCAGCAGATCGATCAGCCTGCCCAATTCTTTGGGTGAATCGTAAATATCCAGCCAGGTATTTTCCAGTCCCCGAATGAAATGGACTCGTTCGTAAATAGAAATGCCCTGTCCCAGAATAAATTTATCCCCGGCTTGCTCGCGGATGTTTTCCAGATGCTGCCAGCGTTTCGAATCATGGATATCCGGAATCGTCAGCTTGTCAAAATCGCTCCAGCTTTTCAGCGGAAAATCTTTCACCTCACCGAGGTTCATATTGCCGATATTATCCCAGACCGCGCCCCATTCGTCAACGCCTTTGCGGGGACGATTATCTGGCGAGGGGGACATGTTGATCCATAAAAAATCAGAGCCGTATTTTTCTGGAAAATCAAAAGGCAGGCGCAGCGCGCCCTGGAAGCGGATAGTTTGTGCTACGATTTCTTTGCTGGTCATAAAATTTTCTTTCGGAATTAAGCCATCATGCTTTTATTTTTGGAAGTCATTAAAAAGCTGACGCCTTAACTCCAGTCAATTTTCAAAAAAAATTTTCGCTGGGGCTTCGCCCCAGACCCCAAAAGAAAAAAACATTCAGATTATCAAATTGTCAGATAAACAGAGGATCAAGACTAAGCGCCGCAACATACACGGAAACCAACAACATTGGCACGGAGCCCTGGAAAGTTCCCGTTACGGTACGAGCATGACACATAGTACTCGTTACTGAGCCAGGAACCGCCCCTCAACACGCGGCTGTCCTTTTTCTCATCATACCAATCCGCGCACCATTCCCAGACATTGCCTGCCATGTCCATCAATCCATCAGGAGTTGCTCCAGTTGGATAACTGCCTACGGGAGTCGTTTGTCCCACTTTTTCGTCGTAGTTGGCTAGTTTATAATCCGGCTTCTCATTCCCCCAGGGATATATCCGTTCGCCTCTACTGGCAGCCCATTCCCATTCCGCTTCAGAGGGCAAACGAAAATTCATTTTATCTTTTTTGGTTTTGGTAAGCCAATCACAATAGGCAGCAGCATCGTCCCAGCTTACGCCAACAACAGGCTGGTCATCGCCATTGAATTTTTTATCATCCCAAAGTGTTGGTTTTTGGTGTTTCGTTGCCTGAACAAATTGGCTGTAAAGGCGATTTGTCACTACAAATTTTGCTAAATAAAACGGCAGGACCGTCACCTGCTTTTTCAGCTCGCCGATGGTGTAGCTGCCGTCAGGAATCAGCACCATGCCGGGGGGCGGAATTATTTTTGTTTCGGCAGGTTTCTTTTTATCCGCTTCATCCAGCGTTACTTTAATCTGGTGTAGCTCAGAACGGAGATTTTTTTCGATATAATCTTTTTCGAGCAGCCGAAATTGCAATTGTTCATTTTCTTTTTTCAAATTCAAAAATTCAGCTTGTTCTGGGCGTTTATCCAGTTCCTTCCTGTTCCGATCCAATTCTTTTTGCAGCGCTTTTATTTGTGTCAAAGGCACCGAATTGAATAATAATTTTTCTTTCTCCTGTAATTGGTTTTCTAATTCTTTCTGCACACTCTGAAGAATGAAAGCATCATGGGGTTTAAAATCCTGAACTGGATTAGTGGGTATATTATTCCATTCATCAAGACATCGGAGGAATTCGGATAGTTTTGTCTTTAGCTCGGCCAAGCCATTTTCTGTTTGCTCGTAATGGATGCATCGATAGTTATTCACATCAAAAGGCAAATCTTCTGTTTTTTGAATTATCATTACCGTTTTGTTAGCAATCGCATGAGCAATTCCCATTTCATAAAAGACATTAGGATTTTTTCCAGTAAGATCAGCCACAATTGCGTCAGAACTGAAAATGTGCTGGACAATTTCTTTGGGGATGTTTAAAGGTCCTTTACGTTCATCAACTCGCAGACAATCAAATTCGACGTCTTCTGCCGCCGGCTTAATCGCCTTCCAATACACCTCTTTCATTTCATCTTTGAAGGGCATCAGCACAAAACAGAGCTTTTTCTTTTTCGTCGGCATTTCGATCCCCTGGATA
>JALOPY010000509.1 GCA_025453735.1 bacterium
TCTGGAAACGAGATATATTCAAAGGGATTCCAGTCGTAAGACCGGTACCGTTCACGTGACCATTGATGAAAAAGGCAAGCCTCAGTTTCAATGCAGCACTGATGTTGCTTTCGATTACCTTGAATTTGATGATCCGCTTTGTTCCCTGGCGCAGGAGGCTGATGCAATTTTATTTGGGACATTGGCTCAGCGAAATAGCGTTTCACGAGAGAGCATTCATAGCTTTTTGTCGTCCGTTTCCCATGCTTTTAAAATCTATGATATCAATTTGAGAGGCTGGGATAATTCGATCGAGCAGATCGTTGAAAAATCTCTGGCGCATGCTGACGTAATCAAGCTGAATGATGATGAGCTGCGTATTCTCAAACAGGCGTGGCAGCCTGGGCTTGACGATATTGCTTTTTTACAATTTATGATTGATAAGTTTGAGCTAAAATTAGCAGCTTTAACATTGGGCGAGGATGGTTGTTTATTGGCGAACAGGGATGAAGTTGTTCGGAATAAAGGCATAAAAATTAAACCGAAAGATACAACAGGGTCAGGCGATGCGTTCGCCGCGGCGCTGATTCATCACATCCTTCGAAATAAATCATTAGACGATATCGCGGCAAAAAGCAATTTGCTGGGCGCTTTTATAGCGCTGTTTCCCGGAGCGACCCCGAATTATACTCTGGCTGATCTCAATAAATTTCAACAAGATTTTGTGCCAGCGTTTTTGTAAGCTACAATATTTAGTGGCTGAAATCGAAAAAGTACTTGACAATTTATGATTTATATATTATATTGCTACCGCTTTTCAGAAAGATTAAGAGCATGGTCGAATTTTATTCGGAGGGAATCAGTAATTATTATGCGAGGGTGGGAAGATGGATAAAAAAAAGTTGAAATACTTTAAAGAGCTTCTCTTGCAGAAGCATAAAGAAATTTTGCAGGAGTTGGGGTATATTCGTGAAGCATCGGAGGATACGTCAAAGGAAAATTATGGCATCGATACTTCTTATTCCACTCACATGGCAGATCATGGCACCGATGAGCAGGAGCGCGAAAAAACGTTTTATCACGCTTCTCGGGAAAATAAATATCTGCTTCATTTAGAAGAAGCGCTTGAAAGAATTGAAAATGGTACTTTTGGGAATTGCATCGTCTGCGGTAAAGAAATTCCGATCGAGCGATTAGAAGCCGTGCCCCATACGAAATTGTGTGTTCCCTGCAAATTGACAGAGAAGCTGGAGTAATTTGCCTATCTTAGTCAGCAAAAATTGTGGCGCTTCGTTTATCAGGTAGCAAATTTCTCATTAAACAGAGCTTTGATTTTTTATTTCCAAAATACCAACAGGGCTAAAATTGGATTAGCCTGCGAATTTCAGGTTGATCTATATTCTCTCGGGTCACCACATATACCCCGGTATCAAGCCGTTTCTGCACCGGCTCGCCGTTGAGCGCCATCATCGCGGCTTTCACCCCTTCATATCCCATTTTGAACGGATCCTGCACGATCAATGCTTCAATCTCGCCAGACTGCAATGCTTTCAATTCATTCGGAGCGGCATCAAATCCAACAACTTTCACCTGACCAATTTTGTTTTTCGTTTTCAGCGCCTGAATCACGCCAATCGTACCGGCTTCATTGGCTGCAAAAATTCCTTTTATATCGGGATGGCCGGTGAGAATATCTTCGGTGACTGCCATTGCCGTTGCCACTTCGCTTTGAGAATAGCGAATTGGCAGCAACTGAATGCTCCCATATTTTTTAATTTCATCGACAAAACCCTGTTCCCGCCAGATCGAAGTGGCTGCCCCGGGAACAAAGGGGATGCAAGCGACTTTTCCCGCTTCACCGATCAGTTGCGCTAACGTCTGAGCGGCTTTTCGGGCTGCTTCGATATTGTCGGTTGCAATAAAACTGAGCGGAATGTCCGAATCAACTCCTGAGTCTATCGTAATAATTGGAATATTCCTGGCGTGCGCTTTTTCCAAAACTGGATTCATTCCCTTTGCATCGCAGGCTGCCAGAACTATCGCAGCGATATCTTTATTGATATAATCTTCAATGATGGCGATCTGACTGGCAATGTCGGTTTCCTGGGTGGGACCTTTCCAGATCACTTCTGCGCCATACTCCCGCCCGGCCGAATCAGCGCCGGCATGGACGGTTACCCAGAACGAGTGGATCAAACCCTTGGGAGAGACCAGGATTTTGGGCTGCGCCACTTTTGGCTCACCCGAACATCCGATCATAATGGCGACCAACAGCATGACAACAATCAAATGAATTTTTATCATTTTAAGCCTCCTGAATTTCATTTTATATACTCATTAAGGTTTAGAATTTCATACTGATTCCATCGCTCCAAGCGATGGAATCAGTATATCTATGGTTTTTTATACTGAAAGATTAACCCTAAACGAGTATATATTTCGGGTACTATATTTTCGATCGATTTTGCTAACCTTTTTTCAAGTCGCACGCAAAGCCGCCAGGGTTGCAAAGAAAAAATCAGTGGATAAGTACCTTTGCGTTCTTTGCGTCTTCGCGTGCGAAATAAAATTTGTTTGCAGTCTTTTCTCTGCGATAGGAATTATTTAGAAAATTTATGGCTTGCGCTTCTGGCGTTGATCGACGAACACCGCGATCACGATGATGGTTCCAATGGCGACCTGTTGCCAGAATGCAGAAATATCCAGCAGATTCGAGCCATTCCTGAGAACACCGATCAGCAGCGCGCCGAGGATCGCTCCCCAAATCGTTCCGCTTCCGCCACTTAAACTGGCGCCGCCGATGACGCATGCAGCAATGACATCCAGCTCATAACCCAGCCCGGATGTCGGCTGGCCCGTGCTTAACCTCGATGCTAAAATCACTCCGGAAAAACCATATAAAAAACCGCCCAATAGATAAATATAGATCAAATTTCGAGTTGTTCGGATCCCTGAAAGGCGAGCCGCTTCAAAGTTGCTGCCAATCGCATAGCTGTATCTTCCAAATGGCGTTTTAGTTAAAACGATATGACCAATGATTCCTAAAATTATCGTAATCAAGACTGGAATTGGAAGTATTCCGAGGAATCTCCCATTTCCTAACACTGAAAATTGTTCGGGCAATCCAAAAATCGGCACACCTTTGGTAATGATCAATGCCATTCCCCTTGCAATCCCCATCATTCCCAATGTTGAAATGAACGGCGGAAGTTTTCCGACCGCAGTCAGAAACCCATTGATAAATCCACAGAAAGAACCGATCCCAATGCCAATTACGGACGCCAGAACCATATTCATTCCCCCGGAAATCAGCATCGTCGAAACAACACCAGATAT
>JALOPY010000510.1 GCA_025453735.1 bacterium
CGTCGCCAAGCTGCCGCAAAGGTTATAAAGATGAAAACAAGAATTTTCATATTCTGTCTTCGTGCACTTTGTGATTTCTTGGTGCCTTTGTGTTTAAAAATTTTTTGCTAAAAAATAAAATGAAAAAAAGCAAAATTTGAGGGAGAAAAAATGATTGCAAAATATGTTCTGGGCTGGTTTGTGCTTGCCATTGTTGCTATTATCAATGGCATCATTCGCAATGAAGTGTACAAAGATTTTTTGGGAGACCTGCGCGCCCATCAATTATCCACGTTGACCGGAATCATTTTATTCGGACTGGTGATCTGGGGATTTACGCACATCTGGAAGATCACTTCGGCGGGACAAGCCTGGACCATCGGATTTATCTGGCTGGGAATGACCATCGTTTTTGAATTTGTTTTTGGGCATTATGTGATCGGACATCCCTGGAGCAAATTGCTGCATGATTACAATATTTTTCAGGGCAGAATCTGGATTCTCATGCTGTTCTGGACAACGATTGCGCCATACATTTTTTACAAGCTATCAGCGAAATAAAAGTGATGATGATGGGTGGAATGATTTCGCGACGAGAATTTTCATCCTGACTCTATTCACTGGACGGATGGAATCAATACATCGAAGGAGAAGAAAAAGAAAGCATGAAAAAATTCTTGAAAATTTTTGTTCTGATTCTGGCTGTAATCATAATCCTCGCGGGAATCTATTTTGGCAATCACGCGTGGCACATCGCGAATATCGGAGCGGCATACAAAGCCAAAATCCTCTGCTCAAGCGTGTTTATTTCTAACCGAAATCCTGAGGATGTTCTCAGCGAAGATTTATCCGATCCCCGGTTGAATATTATCAAAGTAAAAATTGACTATGAAAGAAAACAGGTGATCGCCACAGCGTTTCTGGGAATCGTGAAACGAGTCGGCGCGTTCCGGCAGGGATTAGGCGGAACGCTGGATTTGGGAGAGGCAGATCAAAAAATAGCGATAGAGAAAAAAGCGCCGCCGGAAACCTATTCATTGAATCCCTGGCCTGAAGGAAATGTGGTGGATTTGAATAATCTGCCGTCAGAAATCGATCGTGATAATTTAAACGCAGCCGTCGATTACGCCTTTGCCGAGCCTGATCCTGCACATCTTCGCCGAACCAGGGCAGTGGTCGTCGTTTATCAAGGAAGAATTATCGCGGAGCGCTACGCCGATGGCTTCACGAAAGATACGCCGCTGCTTGGCTGGTCCATGACCAAAAGCGTGATCAATGCGTTGGCTGGAATTCTGGTCGGACAGGGCAAGCTATCGCTTGATGCTCCAACTCCAATTTCTGAATGGCAGCATCCCGATGATCCCCGTAGGGCGATTACGCTGGATGATCTATTGCGCATGTCAAGCGGATTGGAATTTAGCGACCGATACAGCGATCTTTTTTCGGATGCCATCGTCATGTTATTTCGAGAAAAAGATTGCGCCGGCTTTGCGATTGACAAACCATTAATCGCTGATCCCGGAACTAAATGGACATATTCCAGCGGGACGACCAACATCATTTCAAAGATCATGCGCCAGACCTATGCTGGAAACGAAAGGCAATATCTCGAATTTCCTCAGCACGCGTTGTTTCATCGCATCGGCATGTACAGCGCCGTGATGGAGCCGGATGCAGCAGGAACGTTTGTCGGGTCTTCTCACATGTACGCTACTGCCAGGGATTGGGCGCGATTTGGTTTGCTTTATCTCCAGGATGGAATCTGGGACGGCGAGCGCATCCTTCCCGAAGGCTGGGTGCAATACACGACAACTCCCACTGAGACTGCTCCTCATGGCAAATTTGGCGCGCATTGGTGGCTGAATCCTCGCAGCGTTCCTATTTATAATGAAAAGTTAGCTGCGGACTTGCCTTCAGATTTATTTACCGCGCGGGGACATCACGATCAATTCGTAACGATTATTCCATCGAAAAATTTGGTGGTCGTGCGATTGGGATTAACCTTGACGAATAACACCTGGAATCAGGCGGAGTTTTTGACGAAGATTTTGGCAGCGATTCTCTGAAAAAAAGCAACTCCAGGAAATTGGAATTTTTGAATAAGCAAGGAAATTCTTGATATGGACGTAAAAGATCACTTACAGGTGGAAAATAAACCTGGTTTCTGCCAGAAACCAGGTTTATACACCCGAGACTGAGGTTTTACATATGGACATAATAAATGATTTGGCGAATAAAAGCATTACCGTTGAAGAAGCTGCAAAAGCTGCTATTGAGCATCGTGAAATTCTTGCAGATTTATTAGAAGGAATAGTTTCCAAAAAGGATGAAATCAGGTTCAACAGTTATCAAATTTTATTGCATATTTCGGAAGTTAATCCAGAAATTTTTTATTCGAAGTGGGATGACCTGGCAGCATTATTAATCAGTGATAATCATTATCATCGCTATATCGCCATCAATTTAATAGCGAATCTTGTGATGATTGACACGGAAAACAAGTTTGAAGCAGATTTCGAGAATTACTTTGATAACATTGCTGGCGAAAAGACCATGGTAGCAGGTCAGACGGCGATGAATGCCGGAAAAATTGCTAAAGCAAAGCCTGGTCTGCAAACGAGAATTACTGAATTTCTTTTAAAAATCGATAAGATTCATCGAGGCAAACAAATCGAATTAATGAAAGCGTATGCCATTGCCTCGTTTGATTATTATTTTGATGAAATCGCTGAGACAACAGAAATTATCAACTTTGTGAAAGAGAATTTGAATAGTGAAAGTCCGAAGACGAGAAAGGCAGCGAAAGAGTTTTTGAGTAAATGGCAAATAACCGATTCCAAATTATCAGTAGCATAAGCTGGTGAGCAACATCCTCTTGAAGCTTGAATTTTTTGGGCAGCCAAATTTTTGTATAACTTTCAGCACCATGTCTCGTACATCTATGCAGTTTATGCAGCGCTATATCACTATGGAGGAGGGAAAGACACTAAACCAAAAGGAAGTTTGTTTGCCGCTAATTTTCTAACAATTTTTTTTCTTCAATTTTATTGTCGTTTGTCAAATGTTTTCATTAACACCAATGGAGGAAACCATGCGAATATTCTCAAAATGTATCCTTGTTTTTCTACTTCTCATCAGCTACCAAATCAGCTTCAGCCAGACGCTTGATGAATTTATCAAGAAGGCTGAGGGCTTCAATCAGACTGGCGACGTGGCGCAGGCAGCAACGGTCATGGAAGAAGCGATTCAAACGTATCCTGACAATTCGACTGCCTATTCCTACCTGGGTCTGTATCGAGGGATGCAGGCGGGAAGAACGCAAAACTATATGGAAG
>JALOPY010000028.1 GCA_025453735.1 bacterium
TTCAAGGAATTTGCTATCAGACTGGTCAGCATATCCGGAGGAGAGCCAGCGCATGATTCCATTCCATGATTGTTCCGGCGTATAAGTTACATCGTCAACACTGTCTTTGGGCTGCGGTTTAAAAAAAATGTCGAGCACATGCACGCTTTGCGGCGTTTGGGGATTGACATCACGATTGGGCCAGATCGTTTGGATCGGAACCTGGTTGTATGGATTGGTCCAGATCATTAGTCCGCGTCGTTTATAAATATCAAACGTATTTTTATAATTATTCTGCGGATCGGGAAGCTGTCCGGGCAGAAATGGCGAGGAAGATGGACGCCAGCCGCTTCGAATGACGCCGAGCGGAGTAATTCTTTTGGCTGCCTCAAAATCATCGATATAAGCCACGCCGTCCGGATCATTGGTGCGCTCACTATTTAATGTGTTGGGATTGGGCAAGATTTGGGCAATCTCGCCTTCAAAGCTAAATTTCGATGGCTGCTTGGTCTCAATAATTGGAAAAGCATCGATCAGCTTGGTGACGAATGATGATTCAAAATTGAGTGCGGTATTCACGTCCCAGATGAGATTGCGCATGGGACCTTTACCAACCCGCACTTTTTGATCCAGGGTGCTCTGGCTGAGATAAAGCAAGGTACCGCCAATAAAGGATTTGTCCCAAAAATTATATTGTCCCCGTGTGCCAATCAGTGTTTTTTTCTCCAACTGGAAGAGCTCATTGCGCTGGTAATTAACCTCAACGTTTGCCGCGGGATTGGTCGCTTCTTCACGCAAGATCGTCAATTTGCCAGAATAGTAGTCGATGATGTAATCGGTATCTTTGGCAAGTTTCCGTCCGTTCAAAATGACTTCTTCGGAGCCATCAATCACATTCCAGCCGAGATCGTAGTTCGCACTGCGGTTTTTCGATTTCACCTGAATATAGAACTTGCTCTGGCTGGAAATGTAGCTTTGATTGGTGGTATCATAAATGGCACATTTCAGGTCGTCCCTGCCCAGGTCTTTTACCGGGATTTCGATAAACGGCTTCAAGTTGGGAAATTCCAACTCGCCTTCTCCTAATCGGATGAAAAAGGAGTTGTCATCGATGACATTATCTGGATTCCTGCCGCCGCTTTGATCGACCCGATCGAAGCCAAAAATGCTCAGGAACGAGCGCACCCCATTTTCTGTTTGAATTGTTTCCTCATCATTTCCCGATGGTGTGTCATAAAAAATTTTGACCTCAAAACCCTCTTTTTCAATATTGCGCCCTCCTAAATAGTAAATATTCCGCAGCATTAAATCCCAGGTGCTGTCTGATGGCCTTGGATTGCGCGGTTTGAGCAATTTTAGAAAAACGGTTGTTTGTGTGAGGGAGTTGAAATTCACATCCCCAATGCTATCGCCATCAGCAGTTTTATACGCGACAGCAAGCATATCATCGTCAGAGACTGGTATATATAATTTAATTTTGCCCTGATCATCCCACAAAAAATAATCTTTTTGTTGCTCCAGTCGAATCCAGAAATTTCTTTCTTTTTCCCCTGGAGAGAGTGTATCCTTGCCGGCAAGTTGCTGATGATCCGCGATCGCCCAGCCTCGGATTCTGCCCTGTTTAAGCTCATAACCGGTACCCGATCGGTAAAGCTCAAATTGGGTGATTCGCTTACGGGGATCATAGGTGCGAACCCAGTCCGTTGTGTCTAATTTCGTATATTGTTCACGATAGATGTGATCAACAAAGAAAAAAACACCTTTCATATAGCTGTAATCCCGGATCGTCGTCTCACCTTCTTCAGCACCGCCGGTGATCTTCAGACTTTTGTTTTCACCTTTTTCCTGGCTGGCAATCGTGGTTAAATGAAAATTACCGATTTGCGCTTCGGACTTGATCCCGAATAAGCCGCTATTTTGCGCGCTGAACGAAACAAACCGGGTGGCGGGAAGTGACAGCGAGATATTTCCTGCCTGGATGGATTGAATAATTTCGTCATCATAGCCATCGTAATTCAGCTTGACGGTGTTTTCAAAATCGAACGGTCGTTCACTGTCCTGATCGACGCTGACAGTAACCTTATCTCCGACATTTCCCTGAACTTTGAATTGCTGGGTCTGCTGCATCTTGAAATTATAATTTGATCCGCGAGTCGTGGCAATCATCGCCTGGGATCGTTTTTCGTGCCGCAGTCCCCCGTTGATATTGATCTGTCCCGTCACAGTCAATGACACGCGATCACCGCCAAAAATGGTCTGGAATGCCCGACTGCGAATGCGAACCGGGATGGCAATCTCTAAACCACCCGCCCCGCGTTCATCGAGTTTTTGTCCTCCCATTTGCTTGATTTTATATGACTGCCAGAGCAGCTTATTATTTTCTTGACGACAATAATTGATGTAATCCCTCAGTGGATATTTTGCGGGCAAATGCAGCGGCGTATCAAAGATATTCTCTTCAATCGTGATGGTGCTCGCTGTGCTGTCTATCATCACATTTCGTTTGAAATTTCCCGGGTAGGTTTCCAAAAAAGGACGACTGGTTCCAGTCATCGACATCCAGATGTCCGGTTTTTTGGTGAACAGCGGAATTCCGTACTGCTGAGTCGCGGGGAGCCGTAAGCCCAGGTACGAATCATTTGCAGCGAAAACTTCGCCATTAAAAATTATGCTTGAAGAAAAAAAGATCGAAATCACAAGCATAACACAGAGATTAGATTTCGATCCCGTATTGATGAAGAATACCATGAATGTCGTTTCCGAAATTTCTAATGAGTTACTAAGTTAAACTTGAACTGGTTACAAATGTTCGCATACCTGGCAATTATTTTTTTGTAAATAGAATCTGATGCGCTGGTTATCCGATCGGAATTAAATCGTCCTGACGGAAAATATTAGAACACAGCTTCGCAAATCGAAGATGCGCCGTTTTTTTGCCTGTCCGCCATTTTTTTTAGGCGGAGAGCATTGATTAATGAGCAATTCTCTTACAATGAGAAGCGGAGTAAACGGAGTTTACACGGGGTCTTCTAACCGCCAACTAATCCCTTCAAAAAAAACTCCGTGAATCTCTGATTACTCCGCTGCTCCTTGTAAGGTTTTTTCATAGTATTTTTACATAACTTTGAAATTCTGATACAATAAATTAGCTTTTCAATAACTCCAGCATTTCAGATGCCCCACCTGCTATTTGCCAGATACGGCAATAATCAACGTGATAAAATGAATTAGAGATGATACAATCAATAACAAGTTTAACCTATAACCCCTCCTTCGCATTTAAAAACTGTTCAAAATTTGGGCTGGAAATTTTCCTTAATTTTGGATTAGGATGAGAATAATAATGCTTGCTAATCTTATGCCAATTACTTATATTAATACTGTTGCCACAGGAAACGAGTTCCCAACTTATTTGAGAAGATGTCTATTTTAGCAAAACATATACTTCGCCAACATGTCGGTCCATTTTTGTTTGGATTCAGCATCATTAATTTGTTGTTCATGCTGAATCTGGTGTTCAAGGAACTGGGACGCATCCTCAGCAAAGGATTAGAGTTCTGGATTATCCTGGAATTTTTTGCGCTCAACATCGCATGGATCGTTGCGCTTGCTGTGCCAATGGCGGTGCTCATGGCGTGTCTTATGGCGTTCGGTCAAATGTCCGCTGATAACGAAATAGCAGCTATCAAAGCCAGTGGAATCAGTCTCTATCGTATCGTGTTCCCGGTGCTGATTGCTTCCGTGATATTGAGTCTCTTTCTCATCTGGTTCAACAATAATGTGCTGCCGGATTCGAATCATCGCCTGCGTCTGCTCGCACGTGACATTACCATGAAAAAGCCAACGGTAAATCTGGAACCGGGTTATCTTTACCAGGAAATTCCCAACCTGGCAATTCGTGTCGGTCGCCTCGTCGAACAGGAAAATTTATCAAAAATTGGTGAGGTATTTATCCAGGATAAAAGCAATCCAGCCGTCTATCGAACCATCATTGCCGAGCGCGGCGAAATTTTTGTGAATGAGAAGACAGGTTTGTTTCAGATTACGTTATTTGACGGCGAAATTCATGAAATGAATAACGAGAAACTTGAGAGCTACACTCGAATTCAATTTCCCCGGCATACGATCACGATTCCCATTCCCAATATGGTGCTCGAGCGCAGTGATTCTGAGTACCGCGGCGATCGCGAACAGAGCAGCGGGATGATGCGCAAAGAGGTTGACAATAATAATCAATTGATTCAAAAGCGGAATCAAAATTTATTGACCTTCATCGAAACACAAATTTATCGATATTTCCCAGGTTTAGAAATGAATCCTGGGAAAGGGGACGAATCGAAAATCAATGCTGCAGCAGTTGCGCTGCTCCCTGAAAAATTAAAGAGTTCTCCACGCGTCCCGATGAATTTAGCCAAGCAGGTCCGGGTCCACAAAAATGTATTGAACCGAATCAAAGTGGACCAGGAAATTAACCATGGCTATGAATTAACTAATAATAAATTGCTGGTCGAAATCCATAAAAAATATTCAATCCCATTTGCCTGCATCGTGTTCGTCCTGATTGGCGTTCCGCTCGGAATCATGGCAAAACGGGGGAACATGGCTGTTGGTGGGGGGATCAGTCTCATGTTTTTTGTTATCTATTGGATTTTTTTAATTGGGGGAGAAGAGCTGGCAGATCGAGATATGCTGTCGCCGTTTCTTTCCATGTGGCTTGCCAATTTTGTTGTTGGCGCTTTTGGCATCTATTTGCTCATCCTGACGGTGAAGGAAGGATCATTTATTAACTTCGATTTTTTCAGTCGTCTAATTTCAAAACGCCTTCGGAAAACAGCTCATGAAAATTCTTGATAAATATATCCTGCAAAAATTTTTAGGAACTTTGCTGTTTGCGTTAATCGCTTTTTCGATTATCTTTGTCATCATCGACCTTGTCGGATTCCTTGATAAGTTTATCGACCGGAAAGTAGGATTTTCGATTGTAATTAAATATTACCTATTTTATTTTCCTTATATCATCGTTCTAACCTTGCCTGTCGCAACGTTATTAGCCAGTCTATTCAGCATTGGGCAATTAGCCCGCTACAATGAGCTGATTGCGATGCAAGCGGCTGGTATATCCAACTACAGAATTTTAAGCTCGTTGCTTGGTTTGGGAGTTCTGCTCAGCTTGTTCATAACGTATGCTGGTGAGCGAATCGTTCCTTATTCGAATCAGAAAAAAAAGGAACTCTATCAAACTTATGTAGACAAAGTTGGGAAACGACCAAAAGCACAGACAAAAGACATCAGCTTGCAGATCGAGGAAAATCGCTGGTTGCTTGTGGGATTTTTTGATGTGGAAAACAACACGGCATTCAAAGTAAGCATTCAGCGATTCGCTGATAATCGATTGGTCGAGCGCCTGGATGCGCCCCAGATGTCATGGGAAAATGATCGTTGGATTTTGAAAAACGGCTTTGTCCGAAATTTTAAAAATAGCACCGAGCAAGCACAAACATTTGCTGAATTGACGCTCCAGGACATCCGATTCAAACCTGAAGATGTTGCCAGGGTGCAAAAAAAAGCTGAGGAAATGAGTTACTGGGAATTGAAACGATTTATCGAAGAAGTGCGCCGAACCGGGGGAAATCCGAACCGGTGGCTGGTCGATCTGTATTTAAAAATTTCTTTCCCATTTGCCAATCTCATTATCATCCTGTTTGGAGCGCCGCTGGCTGCCCGAAAAACCCGAAGTGGCACCGCAATTAGTTTTGGAATAAGCTTGTTTATCTGTTTTCTCTATTTTGGTCTCATCAAAGTCGGGCAAAGCCTGGGACATAACGAAACGCTGCATCCGATGTTGGCTGCCTGGTTGGGCAATATCTTTTTTGGAATTGGAGCAATTGTTGTATTAGTGCGATCAAACAGGTAGCGTTTCGGCGCATGAATTAAATAACTTACCCTGTTGAATAATTAAATCATATCTAGAAAATAGCTTCGCAAATCGAAGATGCACCATTTTTTTTAACCTATTGATTAAGAAGTAATTCATTTACAATGAGAATCGGATTAGACGGAATTTAAATGGAGTTTTATAACGACATAATATTTTTTTAAAAAATTCTCCGTGAGTCTCCATTCGCTCTGTTACTCCTTGTAAGTTTTTTTTACTTTTTTCCCAAGCGATTTAGAAATTGAGTCACAAATAAGTGACTCTGTAAATTTAATTTCAATCCTTAATGAAGCATTTTTTAACAATGAGAAACAGAGAGAGCGGAGTTTTAAAGGAGTTTTATAACGACGTAATAGTTCCTTAAAAAAATCTCCGTGAGTCTCCATTAGCTCTCTTACTGCTTGTAATTTTTTTTTCTTTTATCCCAAGCGACTTAGAAATTGAGATACGAATAAGTGACTCTGTTAATTTAATATCAATCCTTAATGAGGCATTTTTTAACAATTAGAAACAGCGAAAGCGGAGTTTTAAAGGAGTTTTATAACGACGTAATATTTTTTTTAAAAAATTCTCCGTGAGTCTCCATTCGCTCTGTTACTCCTTGTAAGATTTTTTTTCCAATAGATTTTGAAATTCCGATACAATTATTTAATTCACAGTCCTAAACGGTATCGATGCAATAATTCATTTCTCAGGAATAGCATTAACGCTTGGTGCTTCAAATACTCATTGGTTATTGGAATTCCTTCTATCTCCTCTAAAACTTTTTTGCCATTTAAAAAAACTGTTGACTTTGTTCGGAATTTATATTACATTTTCACGTATTATCTATTCATTATTAATGGAATAAATAATACAGCCCCTCAAATCAAGCAAATCCTCAACCGAATCATGGAGGAAAAAAGTCGTCTTCCATAACCAGCGGATGAGATGTTAAACTGGTGAACATGAATTTCTCATATTTTGAGCGAGGAAAAATTTTCATCACGTGAGACAGGGTAATCTTGTGAAGTAACGGAGGGAATTTTGAAGTGAGATGATTTTGAGGGAAAGTTAGTTAGCAACTATCAGTGGGTGCAATAAGTCAATTATTCAATTTGTGAGGGGAGGTTCTTTACTATGGTAACGATGGAAACTGCTTATCCAGAATGCCTGAAATGCTCTTCGGGAGTGCTCATTCCTTTGTCTGACTATGGTCGCGAAGGTTCTTCAATCATGTATAAAGCCTGGGTTTGTACCAATCCTGATTGTGGATTCAATATACGAATCGACAATGGTGAGCTAAGTATCGGCAAGATAATTGGTCAATCTCATAAATAGCTATTCATTTTCCTCGCTCAAACTGATTTGGAAAATAAACAAGAACTGATGAAAAAGAGGGTAACTGGACTCGCTTCCTGATACCCTTTTTTCACTTATGCAACTCTTTTAATGGTCTGAATACACGGGATGAATTTCATATTAATTAATCTAAAAGCAAAACTTATCGTAGTGTTTTTTGCAATTCTTGTTTGGTTTTTTGTCAAGACCGAAGAGAATTATCATTACTCACTCAATGTACCTTTGCGAGTGACCAATCTCGATCCCAATAAAATTGTCGAGAACAAGCTTCCCCAGGAAGTTAAGGTCAATGTATGGGGAAAAGGGAAAGATCTGGTTTCATTTATCATTCGCAAAGACATATTCTATAACCTGGATGTTTCAAAAATTCGGGGATCAGCCAGGATCGCGCTCACAATAAATGAAATTAAACTATTGCGTGAAAATGACCTTGACATCCTGACTATCGCTGAGCCTGAATTGCTGGAGGTCAAGCTTGCAGAATTAATAACAAAGCGACTTCCAATTGCTCCTGATGTTGATGTTCGCACCTTGCCTGGCTATACCGTTGTTGATAATATCCAATTAATCCCGGATTCCGTTACTATTCAGGGATTAGCATCAGACTTTGATTCCTTGTTTGTGATTCCGACCGGGAAAAAGGTCTTTCAAAATGTTAAGCGAGATATTGAGAAAACAATTGAGCTGCAGATACCCAACAGGAAACATTTGCGATCTTTGATTAAAGAAGTTAAGCTCGCTGTGGATGTCCAAAAATTAATGGAAAAACCATTAGCAGAAATACCAGTAGAAGTAAAAAATACACCCGCGAATTTAAAAGTAACTGCAATCCCTTCGACGTTGTCATTGGTGCTCGAAGGAGGTTCCGACCTGCTGCTCAATGTGACAAAGAATGACGTGCAAGCTTATCTCGATTATCAAAAAATTCAACACTCGAAAGAAAAGTCACACCTGGCATATATTGATACTCCAATAGGAGTCCGGTATCGGGATGTAAAACCAAAACGCTTTTCAATCGCTGTGGAAAAAATCCGGTAAGCCAAATTGAAATTACAGGATTACAAGAATGAATCGCGAAATTTAGGTCAAGTTCCAAATAATTGAGTAACAAAATCTGATTCAAATAATAGTCAATTGAATTTATTAAACGATATAGCGCCATGAATGTTTTAGGTATTGAAACTTCGTGTGATGAAACGGCTGCCGCGGTCTATGGATCAGATGGGCTTCAGTCAAATGTCATCGCTTCCCAGTCTATTCATTACCAATATGGGGGTGTTGTTCCTGAATTAGCTTCGCGTGAACACATCCGATTGATACTCCCCATCATCAAGCAGGCGCTTGCCGAAGCCAATTTCAAGCTCCATGAAATAGACGGAATTGCGGTGACGTATGGTCCTGGATTAGTTGGCTCGCTGTTAGTCGGGCTAAATGTGGCAAAGGGATTAGCCTATTCGCGTCGCATTCCATTTATAGGAGTGAACCATATTGAAGGGCATGTTTTTTCCGTCTGCCTCAATCGACCGGATTTAAATTTCCCATTTATTGCCCTTGTTATTTCGGGCGGACATACGCAACTGGTTCTGGTAAAAAGCTTGGGACAGTATGAAATTCTGGGACGAACGTTAGACGATGCGGCTGGCGAAGCATTCGACAAAGTGTCAAAGATGCTCGATCTCGGTTATCCGGGTGGACCGATCATCGACAGGGTTTCAGCCCAGGGAGATGAAAAATTTGCCCAATTTCCCCGGTCGCTTTTAAAGGAAGATGGATATGCTTTTAGTTTTAGTGGCTTAAAAACTGCGGTGCTTTATTTTTTAAAGCGATTGACTGAGGAAGATCGGAAAAAATACGTTGCCGATATTGCCGCGAGTTTTCAGGCTGCTTTAGTCGAAGTATTAGTTGAAAAAACGGTCGCAGCAAGTCGCAATCATAAAATTCAAAATATTGTTTTGGCAGGAGGCGTCGCGCGAAATAGCTATCTTCGAAAATTAATTCAAGCCCGTGCGCAGCGCGATGGGATTCATGTCCATATTCCTGATCCTATTTTATGTACGGATAATGCTGCAATGATTGCCTGGGTGGGGTATCATAAATTCCAAAACGGTGAACAATCTGATTACAATCTGGCGCCGGTTCCGGGATTGAAATTATAACGTGGGAAAAGAAGGACTAAGAAGCGAACGTTCTGGCTGTGGAGTTCAAATACCTCAACTGGATTCGGTGAATTCTTTTTTGAGCGCCCGAAGAAGCTTTTGGGTGCTTGCCAATGCTTGAAGCAATTGATCTTCCTCGTCCTGGTTTTCGATGTTTCGCTGGTCCCAGGCTTTTTTGAGACTCTTATAAATTGTGTTTGTTTTTGTGATCATCAGGTTTCCCAACTCGGTTCGAGATGGTTTCCGGCTTTTCAGCATGACCTGGGGTCCTTCAAAAAACACGATATTTTCAATGTCTTCCTCGTGCTCTCCCGCCGTGGAATTGTCGTGATTTTCAAATACTTCAAATCTTGTATCTTCCTTCAACATCGTTGTAAAATTTTCAAAGTGCACATCATCCAGCTTGTCCATTAAGCTCAATTTCAACCATATTTTCTTTGCCGGAACAATAAAATCCTTTTCATCGAGCAAAATTTGTTCTGTAAGGTTAGTCAATTTTCTATCCATTCGCTGCAACTCCTGTTAAGCTGAAATTATCATGAAAAAATCTGATGTGCTATAATATAACATATTATTTTGAATTTCAAAATTATTTTTTTAAGAGATTTTAACTTGATAAGGCTCTGTACAAAATATTTATTTAAGCCAAAATGATACTCAGAGGTAGCAATTCCCAAAAATTTTTAAAAACCATTGAAGCAGTTTTAATGAGTTTATTTTTTACTAACAAAGTTAATGTAAAAAATATTACAAAAAAATCTTACAAGGAGTAACTGAGTTAACAGAGTTTCACGGAGAAATTTATGGAGATATTATTTGGCGGTTATAAAACTCCGATTAAACTCTGCTTCCTCTGCTTCTCATTGTGGGGAATTACTTCATTAATCAATATTCCAAAAATGGCGTATCTTCGATGCTCCAAAAAAAACAGCGCATCTTCGATACTCCAAAAAAATGGCGCATCTTCGATTTGCGAAGTTATGTTCTTAATAAAAAATAGGTAATAGCTTCACCAGTTTTATAGTAGTAATGCTATTTTTACCAAAATACCAACTAGTGGGATTTGCACCCGACTTGTTCAATTTTGATGCTGCAAATAAAGGTGCAAATATTAAACCGAAACGATAACGCCAACAGCAATTTTTTAAAAAAGTTAATTCGTTAATTGACGAAACAGAAATTAGCCTGATAAAAACCTTATGCTGATAAAAATTCCTTGATTTTTAAATAAATTATTGTAATTTACTTATGATTAATATTTCTCAATCTTAAATTGGTATTGTCAAAAACTATCGCCTGGCAGATCGAAAATTTAAAATGAAAAACAAAGCAATAAAAATTTTTCTCCTGCTTTTTTGTTCAGGCAGCTTGCTTGTTGCGACGGGTGTTTCGCAGGAGAAGAATCGGTTTGCCACACTGCTGGCAAACCGCAATGATAGCACCTCACTTATCATGAACCAGCTTCGCTGCAATTATCCCGTGGCGTTATTAACGGAAAGTCAGCAAGATGTTCAAGCGACCAAAATCCAGGATTACCCAAAAAAATCAAATTTCAAATCGGATCGTTTCTTGTTGATGACTGCGGCATTGGTTTCGCTCAACTATGCAGCATATCAGCCATTTAAAAATGCGTGGTGGCAGGAAGATCGAACGAAATTTCATTTCTACCAGGGCTGGCGACGCGATCGGGGCTATCTGGATTTTGGCTGGCACGATACATTGTATGGACATGTCGATAAGCTGGGACACTATTACAGCAGCCGAATAATGTCGGAACAATTTTTCTATATTTGCCGCTGGATTGGATTTCAAGAAAGCTCGAGCAAGATCATCGCTCCGTCCGTTTGTCAGCTCATTTTTAATGTTAGAGATAGAAATTTACGATGGCTTTTTCAAAAATTGGGGATTCAGTTTAGCCGATTTTACTGCTAATGAGCTTGGCGCATTTTCTCCTTTAATAAAAGAGCGAATTCCATTTTTGCAGAATTTTCAGCTAAAATTTAGCTATCATCCTTCTCATCAGCCAAACAAAGAGCCATCGTTTATTAAAGATTATGCGGGAATGACGTTCTGGCTCTCCTGTAACATTCATTCCTGGCTGCCAGCGAAAGCAAAGGAAGTTTATCCTGCCTGGCTGAATTTCGCACTCGGGTATGGGGTGACAAAACAGGCTCGAGGCGATATTGAGCTTTATTTAGCTCCGGATATTGATTGGATGAAAATTCCGATCGGAAAATCTCAAGCCATGCTGTCGATCAAACGAATGCTAAACTATGTTCATTTTCCCTGTATCACACTAAAATTGGCACCAGAACGAAAATTTTATCCTTTCTATTTTTAAGAAAAATAATAGCATTTTAAATTTATTGTGATTATTTTAAGTGCATAAAAAAAGTGATCAAAACCTCTGAATTTGTGAAGGAGATATGGTTATGAGATTTTCTTTTAAGATCATTGCGATTATCCTGCTATCGTACCTTATATTCAATGCCGAAATGGCAGCAGACGATACGCCTCATCCAGCAAATGGGTATCATAATTATTCTTCATTAACTAAAGCGTTGAAAGATCTTTCCGATCAGAATAAAAAAATTACCAGGCTTTTTTCTATCGGGCAAACTTTGAAGGGAAGGGATCTCTGGATGCTGCAAATTTCCGGAGAAAGAGGTCTGGCTCCTCAGGAAAAACAGGCTTTGCTTATTTGCGGCAATGCCGAAGGTGATCATGTTATTGGCAGCGAAGTGGCGCTCGGAATCGCCGATTATCTTATTAAAGGATATGGCAAAATTGCAGAAGTCACGGATATTCTGGATAAACGAACTTTTTACATTGTTCCGCGGCTGAATCCAGACGGGGCAGAAATTTTTTTTGAAAAAACGTTGCTGGAACATCCTGGAAATTTAAAACCGCGCGATGAGGATTACGACTGGCTGGTCGATGAGGATGGCGCTGAAGATTTGAACGGCGATGGCGTGATTACGCTGATGCGCGTGAAAGATAAAAAGGGGGATTGGTATATCGACCCCAAAGATTCCCGCTTGATGCGAAAAAAGGAAAAAACAACATCGCTGGATAGTCTTTACCAGCTTTACCCCGAAGGCATCGATAACGATGGCGACGAAAAATATAATGAAGATGGCGCTGGCGGATTCAATATCAATCGAAATTTCCCGCATAATTTCGGTTACGATGTGAAAGGGTGGGGAGTATATCCCGCTTCGGAACAGGAAACAAGAGCGCTGATCGATTTTATGAACCGCTTTAGCACAGAGCAGCAGACCCAGCCGCATAAAAATATATGCGCCGTTTTGTCGTTTTCAAAATATGATAATCTGGCAGCAGAGCCGGGGATCGAATGTGGCAAGCCAGAATTCCCTGTCGCTCCATCTGAAGAAGATGATATGCCGCAGATGGTTTTTCAATTTGGAAGGCGGGACCGGGGATCCGACGAGCAACAGCGAGGCGATAGAAAAGATCCGCAACCGAAGAAAGCAGAAGATGATGACATGCCTTTGTTTAAAAAGGTAAGCGAGCAGTACAAGAAAATCACAGGAATCGAGAGTGCTGTCTCAGACAAACCTGTTGGGTCGCTTTATGAATGGACTTATTTTCAATATGGTGTGCCGAGCTTCTCCGCAAATCTCTGGTCATTGCGCAAGGAAAAGAAGGAAAGCGCTGATACGAGCGCGCAGAAACCTGACCAGCCAGAATCAGTGGAGGAACAAGCTCCTGACAAACAAGCAGCGATGAGGCAGCGATTTGCCGGCAGGTCGCCTGGAATGAAACCTGGAGATAGCCAGGTGACGCAAAGCAATGACCAACAATGGCTGCGATGGGTCGATAAACAAAATAGTGGCAAAGGTTTTGTGACCTGGGAAAAATTTCAACACAAGCAGCTTGGTGAAATTGAAATCGGCGGATTTCATCCGTACCTTCGCATTAATCCTCCGGTTGACCAGATCGAAAAATTGGCTGAAACCCACGCCAAATTTGCCATATTTTTGGCGCAGCAATTTGCCGACATCAGAATGGAAAAACCTGAAATCGAAAAATTGTCATCGAATTTATTCCGTATCAAAATTAAAATTCACAATGATGGTGAATTTCCTTTTGCGACAGCCATGGGACAGAAGAGCCGAAATATAACGCCGATCATGGTGCAGCTCAAATTTGAGGATGATGAAAATATGAAATTGTTCGGAGGTTCAAAACGGGAAGATATTCGCACCATCGAGGCAAAGGGCGAAAAGGAATTAAAATGGGTGATTATTTCGCCGCCCGGGAAAAAAATTGATGTTACGCTCTGGGCACGAAATGGCGGTGGCAGTTTTCAAGAAACAGTTGTTTTAAAGTAGATCTCAGACTTCATTCAACACGGAGGATATAAAGAAATGAATAATAAATTGAAAAGCAAACGAATCTGGATAATCACCATCCTCATTTTAATTATGAGCACCATGGTTGCAGCGGCTCAAGAATTTTTGCCTCGTAAGTGGAACACCCGGAAGGTGAACCTTTCATTCAATAAATATTATGATTGGGCAGAAATGGAGCAAGCGCTTCGAACGCTGGAAAAAGCCTATCCGAAATTTCTCAAGCTGGGAACAATTGGGAAGACCTTTCAGGGGCGGGAGATGTGGTACATAACTATAAATAATCCTGAGACTGGCGACGAAATGAACAAAAGCGCGATGTACATCGATGCGAATATTCATGGCAATGAAGTTCAGGGCGGAGAGGTTTGTCTCTATACCATCTGGTATTTGATGGAGAATTATCCTTATAATGAATACATTAAAAAATTAGTTGATGAGCGCGTCTTCTATATTTTCCCCTCGATCAATCCTGATGGTCGCGATCTGTGGCTTCACGTCGGCGCTTCTGCTCGATCCGGACAACATCCTTACGATAGCGACGATGATGGTCTTTACGATGAAGATCCGCCCGAAGACCTTGATGGCGATGGTGAGATTGGCATGATGTTTATAAAAGTTAAGCCGGGGGAAGGAACGCATCGCTTGAGCGATAAAGGCGATCAACTGGTGCGCATTAAAAAGAATATCGAAGGAAAACCGGATGAAGTTGGCGATTATAAATTTGTTGCTTCTGAAGGGATTGACAATGATGGTGATGGACGCTATAATGAAGATGGGGGAGGCGGCTATGATCCCAATCGCGATTGGGGCTCGCTGTGGCAGCCGAAATATATCGAAGGTGGCTCCGGCGATTATCCCTTCACCTGGATCGAATCGCAGCATACCCGGGATTTTCTTTACGCGCATCCCAATATTGCCGGCGCACAATCGTTTCATAATTCTGGCGGAATGATCCTGCGCGGACCAGGCAATGCCCTCCATGGCGAATACCAGCGCGCCGACCTTTCGATTTATGATGAAATTGGGAAGAAGGGTGAGAAAATTATCGAGGGCTATCGCTATATCGTCATCTGGAGCGGACTTTACACAGTGTGGGGCGGGCTCATCGATTTTACTCATGATTTATTGGGCATCTATTCGTTTTCGAATGAACTCTGGACATCTCGCTCCGATTTTGATCGCAATGGAGAAACATCCGATGAAGAGAACGAGTTCTTTGATAAATATATCGATTTGAATCAAATTTATATCCCGATTCATGAAATAAATCATCCAGAATTGGGCAAGATCATCATTGATCGAAATGAGACCAAACTGACCGGTCGGGTGCCGCCAAGCTGGTTGCTCGAAGAACTCTGCCATCGCAATATGGCGTTTTGTCTGCTGCATGCGCACGAGATGCCATTGCCGATTATAAAATCAGTTGGCGCTGAAAAGATTTCGGGTGATCTTCATAAATTAAAAGTGACGATTTACAATGAACGACTGATGCCCACGATGTCTGCTTCCGCCATTGCCAATAAAGTGCAGCGACCGGATATTTTATCCATCGATGGCAATGTAAAAGTGCTTGCCGCGGGAATCAATAAAAATTCGAGAATGTCAAATATTCCGGAAAGGTTCCGACGCTATTTCTTCCGTACTGAAGATAGTGACGTTGATTTTATCGATCAAAAAGATTTGAAAAATCTGAAACTGACACGAGGAATCCCTGGCACCGCGGAGATCGAATATAACTTTTTGGTTGAAGGTAAAGGAAATGTCCAAATAAAGCTGGACTGTTTAAAAGGGGGAAAACATCAAAAAGAGATTACTTTGAAATAGGAAGCTGAAAGTTCAGACTTCCAGAGCTGCTGCGACTCTGGAAGTCTGATTCTTTACGAGCTATGGATTCTTATCGATAACCTTGCCTTTACTGGAGAGATTTTTGTAGATCGTTGGATGTCCTTTATAGTACAGCGAACCGATACTGCTTAGCGTCGCTTCAAGCAATTGTGTCACATAAACCTCAGCGTTTCCCGCGCTGCTCAGCGTGATCTTTGTCGTGTCTGTCGTCAAATTAAAAGCATACAAATTCCCGGCTGATGAAACTATCGCATTATGTTCTCTGGCGTTGCCACTTAAATATAAATTGCCTGCGCTGGAAAGATTCGAGTAAATGCGGTCTGCCTCTACATCCAGTCTAATATTGCCGGCGCTGCTCAAAATCAGGCGGACTGATTCCGCTGCAAATTTGTTCCGTCCGACGATCGATCCCGCGCTGCTGGTGACTAATTCATTAACGTCAGTCATGGTCAGGTTGACAGTAAGATTCATATTCGACAGACTCACGCCAGATTTAGTGCCGATAAACAGTTTGCCATTTCGGACTGTCGTCGTGATAAATTCGGCAATATTATCATCAACTGTTATGGATACCTGCTGCTCTGCTCCGGATGAAACAAATACATTGCCAGCCGTTGTCATATCAACGGAGTTAAAATCAGGCAACGCCCGGATTTCTGTTTGAAGATACCCAGAGCCGTCGAGCCATTCGTCACAATCGTTAAACTCATCATTCACATCGATGATTAAGCACGATGTGTTTAGCGAAAGCAGCGCTGCGATCAATAAGAATAATTTGGTTTTCATATCCTGCCTCCAATTTCAATTGCATGATAAAAGACTCAATGATTTTCAACCCTCATTCATGCAACGAATATGCCACGAAAAAAGTCATGATCGGAGGAGAGACAATTTACGAAATATTAATCAATTGAAGAGCTCGTTTCACTAAAAGATGCTTGATCTGCCTGATGAAAGTTATGCGGGAATGCGGAAATTCTCCGCAGAAAAATAGTTCAAGAATTTTGTAGCTTTGGTTGGAAGTGAAAATTTGCATCGAAATAAAAGCCGGTTCAACTTATAAAAAGAAAATTGATTATCCATAAAATCCACCTGCACGACTAAATATCAATTCAGGTTTCCATTGAATCGCCTCGCCCAGCGCCATGCGTTTCGCTCGATTGAACTTTTCAAAACCATAGGACTCAAGAAGCTGAATGCCTGATTCATTTTCTTCCGGGAGAACAACTTTGCTATTGCTAAGGCTCAATTTAAATTTGAGCAATTCAATTCCTGCTTTATAATCTCTGGCGATTATCGTGCCTTCACTAAAATCAGGAAGAAAAAAACCTCTGATTTTTGAATCAGTCCTGTAAATCCAGCCATTGGAAAGGAAATTCTCGAGCATGTGCTGTCGCTTTTCACCGGTGATCGCTGCGTCCAATTCAAAAATCTGAGCAAAATCTGAGGGCAATAAATTTCGAATATCTCCTGAAACCGAATCAATTTGAGTTTGAATTCCTTTATAGAATTGATATTCAGTTACTGTTGCAAAACCTAATTTTCGATAGACTGGCTCTCCCATTTCGGTGGCAATAAGCAGCAGCGATTCGCAGCCCTGTTGCTG
>JALOPY010000511.1 GCA_025453735.1 bacterium
TTTATCTAATTTTTTCTTTGCATGCAAATATTCTTGTTCCGTAATGGAGACTCGGTCTCCTCCAGGTATGTATCCATAACGATGAGCATAAATACCAATGAATACATAAGATTTTTCGACCAATCTACAACATTCTTCCTTTGGTAAATACCCAGAAGGAATAAAATCCTCCATCATTATTGGAGTGTGACCAAGTTCAAGGATTGCAGCTCTTACGGCTGATCTATACTCCTTTAGGTCTTCATAGGTAGAGCTAACAAAAATATTCATATCATACCTCCAAATTGAATCAAACAAGTTAATCAAAAATAAATTGGAATTATTTACACTTAGTTTTTCATATCACACCCCTTAAAATCACAATAAAACCTCAAATCACAACTCCGACAAATCCGCTTCGGCCGCTGTGAAATCTGAAAATCTTTATTCTCAATCCGATTGACGATCCCATCAAATTCCTGCATGGTCTGATCGATATGGCGCTGGTTCTTTTCAAAGGTGACCAATGGATTGCCATTGCCTTCGCCAGTGTAATAGAGATGCATTTGGGAAACATTCAAGCCATGTCTTTCTTCGACAATATGGGCATACATTTCCAACTGCTTTTGATAGCGCTGATAGGATTGAACATCGGATACATCGGGCTTGGCTTCGGATTTGAAATCGATGATCTCCACTGTATTGCCTTTGCCTTTGATAAGATCAATAGTACCTTTGAGGATGTAATCTTTTTTAACCAGCGATACGCTGACCTCAGCTTCTCGGACTTGATCCAATTCGTTCCGATTGCGTTGAAAATAGTTGATCACCTGTCTGTGGGCAGCTTGTTTGACATCTTCAGACAAATACTGTTTCTCCCTGGTGGAAAGAATTTTGTAATTGGTCTCAAACCAGTCCGTGATCTGGGCTTCATGCAAGCCGTTCACTCCGTTTTTAAGCACATGTTTGTGAATATCCTCAATCGATTGATGCACCAGCGTACCGAATAGCATCGATCCTCGGCGGCTGGGGCTGAATTCCAGATGCTGCAAGAACTGGTACTGGCGGGGACAGGTCTCGAACAGGTTAATGTGCGAGTTGAAGCTATATTCCTTTTTGATGTTCACATCCTTGATCGGCTTTAACCGAATCAGGTCTGGATTTAAATCTGCCGCTTTCCAATCAGTGGTCTGCGAATAGGATTCATCGAAATGCTTGCTGGGCGTTTTGCCCCTGCCTTCTTTTTCCACATCGGTAAGTACCAGCAGATTTTGCGCCCGTGAAAATGCCGTATAAAACAACCGTCGAAAATCATAGTATTTTATTTTGTCAATTGGTTCGAACGGCTTTTTTCGGTAATAATCTTGTAAAAGCACATCAAATTCGTCATAATCTTTTCTGGGTGAAGTATGCAAAGACCCGACACAGACAATGGGAAATTCCAAGCCTTTGGCTTGATGAATGGTGAGAAAAGAGATACAACCAGACGGGGCGTATTCTTCCTCATCCTCGTACTCGTTAATGCCACCCTGCTTGAGAAAATGGAAAAATATATTGAACAGATGTTTGATGCAAAACTCCAGATTTTTGGGTGTGATCACCGAGATGTTATAAAAATGCTCAAACCTGGTGAGCAGTTGAGTCAGAATGGCGACATTTCTGGCGGTTTTTTCATTCTCCACAAATTGCGCCATCAACGGAAATTGCAGCAGCTCATAGACGAGGTGAGTAAAATTCAAATCTGTTGGTTTTGCCAGATGAGTGAATAGATAGGCACGATTTCTACAATACTCTAACAGCTTACTGTTTTCGGTTTGTTGAATTAATGCAACGAAAGGTTCAAGACAGGCTTCATCATAATAATTCCAGATGTCCATCGAGTAATTATCATTCCACTGCCTGATGTCCCTGTATTGCGGAAACATGGAAAGGATCGCACCTAAAAAGAGCCTTGTTTCGGTTCTTTTGAAGAAATAGTCGCTGCGTGGAGCGTAAACAGGAATGCCATTTTCCTCAAAAAATTTGATCAGTCGGATAACTTTGTCCCCTTTCAAGCTTCGGAACAGAAAAGCGATCTGGTTCAGGTCAGATACAATGCCACTTTGTTGCAGATGCCGAATGAACGAAAGTAGCTCTTGATGCCATTTATCTTCATCATTGCCCATCACTCGCAAAACAGGTTTCATTGCTGGAAAAGTTATGTGGACAGGTGAATGAATTTTTTTCGGATGGCGAAATATGGTGCCATTTAGTTGCCATTCTTCCTGAGCAATGAAATCAGAAAAGAAGTCGATAATTTTTGGATGGGAGCGATAGTTGGTTTCCAATTTAATGACGCTACAAACATTTGTCATAAATCTTTTCGGGAATTCCAGAATATTTTGAACCGATGCACCACGAAACCGATACAGCGCTTGATCATCATCACCAACAACACAAATACGACTATGTTTTCGAATTAATAAAAAAATTAGAATTTCTTGTATTGTATTTGTATCTTGATATTCATCAATCATTAAATATTTTATTTTTTCCTGCATCTGATTTAGGACTTCTGGATGCTCTTTAAATAAATTCATGGTTGCTCGTTGTATTACAGCAAAATCATAGGCATTTTCCGCTTTCAATGCATCAAGATAGAAACGATACGCTTTTCCAAGATCAATTAATGCTGAATCAGACGATTTCATTAAATCTGTCGAGTCAATTGCTTCCTCTGTACAAGTATTGAATAATTTGACCAGTTCAATTGTCTCTTGCCAATTCCTGGGTTTTGAATGATTGAATACGGGTATTGATGGAAATTTCGCTCGGATATGCCAAATCTGATTATACACAAAAAATTTCTGATCAAAATCATCAAAGACCAGGTTGTCTCTCCGATGTGTTGCTTCTTTATTTTCTTCCAGAATCCTGAGAAAAATGCTATGCATCGTTCCGATGTACATTTCATGAAGATTCACGTACAGATTATTTTCAAGGAGTTTGTTGGAAAGGCGGGTGATGATTTCCCTGGCAGCTTTTTCAGTAAATGTTGAAATCAGAATATTTTCAGGCGGGACTTTTTTCTCAGCAATAAGGCAAAACGCTCGTTCGACCAGGGTAAAAGTTTTTCCCGATCCTGGACCAGCGATGATCAACAGCGGGCATTCGGCGGTATGAATGGCTTGTAGTTGAGATTCATTGGGGGATGCATCTCGTTCGATTTTATTTTTGTTTTGCATGTCAGCGCTTCTCAAAGAATGACGTTCAATGCTGCGTAAAGTGCGCTTCAATTAAAATCAGGCAAACAACTAATATTCGTAGTTCGTGCCAATAATAAGTT
>JALOPY010000512.1 GCA_025453735.1 bacterium
AAAGCTGATGAAATTAGGACGCTATTATATCGACCTGAACCGCAAACTGGGCGAAGATTTTTCCGAATATGAATTTGATGCGGCTGGGATTCCGCTCACCCGGTTCCATCGAAAACCAGATTGGAAACACAATCCGATTACCGTATGTCAATATGGATTGCATCATTTCAATCGTTTCGTGGATGAGCAAAGGGAAGCATCACGAGCAATCTTTCTCACCCAGGCAAATTGGCTGGTCGATCATGCCGAAGAAATGACTGAGGGATTCGTCGTTTGGAAGTATCAATTTGATATCCCTTCATATAAAATTTTTGCGCCATGGATTTCCGGCATGGCTCAAGGACAGGCGATTTCGGCTTTATTGCGAGCTTATCATCTGACGAACGACAAAAAATATTTAGCTCCAGTGCCGGGTGCGTGGAACATCTTTCATCTACCAGTCAAAGATGGCGGCGTCATTTCGCATTTTCCCGATGGAAAGCCTGTGATTGAGGAATATCCATCCCCTGATGGGCTCGTCGCAGTATTGAATGGGTTTATCTTTGCTATTTTTGGGATTTACGATTATGCGATCCATACGCATGACAAAAAAGATTTTCAGTTTTGCTCGCAATTCATCGATAGCCTGGTTCACAATTTGCATCGATACGATTGTGGCTTCTGGTCCTATTATGATTTAAAGTCGCCATTACGAATGGCATCAAAGCCTTATCATCGCATTCATATCGAGCAATTCAATCAGCTTTTTCTTTTGACCGGGCAGCCTATTTTTCAGATATATCGTGATCGCTGGAAAGGCTATCTATCATCTTGTTCAGCCAATTTTAAATGGCTTATTCGGAAGATTCATCACAAAGTATTTTTAGAGTAGCGACTTCGGGTTTAGCATCAGGAGAATACTATGGATAAAATAACGCTTCGCAAATTTCCTTATCCCTATCAGGCTGCCATGACGATCTCCAATGATATCGATGGCACCAGTCTGAGTAATTTCATTGAAATTCACAGGTTCCTCAATACCAATGAATCGACAAGCCTGGGCGAGGGATTGGGATTGCCCATCAGCGATTCGTTCTGGATGTATGATAATCCGATTTTAGAGAACTCTGCATTTTCTTATTTTGAGAAATTGGGAAGCACACCCTCCAATGCGGCGCCGCTGATCAGGGATTTTATCAAAGCTGGAATTCTCGATGTGATGCATAGCTACGGAAATTTTGTCGCCATCAGCGACTTTTCAAGAAAAATGGCAGCGCATGCGATCAACGAGCTTGATCGATATAATTTGAAAGTCAAAGTCTGGACGAATCACGGCGGAATCGAAAGCATTCAAAATATTGGCAATCGGTCATGGGGCAAAGGAGATCTTCCAACGCATGAAGGAAATGGCACCGCTGCGCACCTCGATTGTTATCATTCGGATCTGCTTATCGATTATGGAATTCGATTTTATTGGGATAGTGTGGAGTCGCTCACCAGTCTCGTAGGGCAGGATGCACCAGTTCATTTCAGCGAAGCCTATTGGCGCAGTCCCCTGTATTCTGGTTTTAAGTTGAAAACGAAAAGCATCATCAAAGGCTATATCTCGTTTGCCGACTTGCTGCACTTCAAATTTACGAAGAGGCATTTTGTTCCCTGGCAGCCATTCGATGCTCAAAATCAACTGATTCAATTTGATCAGCTCCGCGATGGCAATATCCTGCTTCGATTCAAACGCTTCGGACATAACAAGCTGGATTGGTCTGATGATCTGGATTTTCTGCTGAATGAAAAAGTCCTCAATCACCTGATTAAAAAATCGGGATACCTCGTTCTTTATATTCACCTCGGAAATGTAAAATCGAGACAAGAAAGTACATGTCTTCCAGTAATGACGATTAATAAGCTGCGGCAAATTGCTGAATTGTACCACCAGGGCAAGCTATGGGTGCAAACTGCCAGCAGGCTATTAATGTATAATTTCGTTCATCATAGCATAAAATGGAAGGCGGAGGAGACTGACGCGAACTATCAAATTCATCTCGTAGGGTTCCATCAGGCTGTTTTTAATCTTCATTTGTCGCTTGAAGACCTGGGTGGCTTAACTTTTATTGCGCCAGCAGATAAAGAAGTTCTCATTTTTTTCAATGATCGAGCCGTTGCAACCGAAGTCGTACTCGATAAAAACACGAGCCGCCAATTTGTTATGATTCCGATACCTGAAATCAAGTGGCCGCTGTAATGGTGGATATTTAATGCTCAAAGCAATTCTGCGTCTTACCAAACAGTCTTTTATTTATGGCATTGGACAGGTGCTCTCCAAAGCCATTATCATTATCCTGCTGCCGCTTCACACCAATTTTATTAATCCGGGCGACTATGGTGTATTTAATGTATTGCTGGTTTTTATGGGATTTATGGCAATCGCCTATTCGTTTGGATTGAATACAGCCTTCCTGCAATTTTATTTGCTGGAATCGGATACCAGGAAAAAGGATAAATACTTTTCTTCAGCATTCTATGTTACCCTCATCATTGCTGTAGTGCTGTCACTATTTATTTACTCGTTCAAAGCCTCGATCTCGAAATTGCTGTTCCATGCTGCGCAATATCAAGATCTCATGAATCTGGTCATACTGATTCTTACCTTCGATTCCCTGATTTTATTAGCCAAGAATATTTTGCGCGCAGAGGAGCGAGCTTTCTTTTATGCTTTTGTCAGCATTTTTAATGTGGCGATCAACTGCATTTTGAATATCATCTTTGTCGTCTATTTGCGAAATGGAGTGAAAGGGATTCTCATTGCCTACTTGCTTTCTTCGGCAGCAACGTTTCTGTTTCTTTTGCCGATCACATTGAAGCACCTTTCCACAACGATTTCGATGGAGCTGCTGAAAAAAATGCTCATATTTGGCTTGCCATTTTTGCCATCGACATTGGCGCTATTTTTAATCGATTCCATCGATCGTAATTTAATCGAGCGATACCTGGGTCTGGAGGCAGCAGGGATCTATGGTGCGGGATACAAGGTTTCAATGGTGATCAAATTGTTCATCAATGCTTTTAATGTCGCCTGGGTACCCTTTTTCCTTTCCCTCGCTGATGATGAAAACGCAAAAAATATCTTTTCCAAAGTGTTGACTTATTTCACGATTATTTCGAGCTTCGTTTTTCTGTTTTTCAGCATGTTTACGGATCAGATCGTGAGGGTGAAATTTTTTGGCTATTCCATTGTTGGAAAGGAATACTGGGGAAGCTTGCAAATTGTCCCGGTCGTGATTCTCGCGTATGTATTTTATGGCTTTTATATTAATTTTCAGGTC
>JALOPY010000513.1 GCA_025453735.1 bacterium
CGTGGTGAAGATTTCAATTGGCTCGCCCATTTCTGCGGGCATTCCAGGAGAGATTAGCACCAGAGTGGTGGGGCTGTTGATGTTAATCTCTACGACATCAATAACAGTTCGCTGAGAAACATAATTTTTTTCGTAATCCACCTCCACATAAAATTGATAGAGTCCGGTTGGCAGCTTCCCCTGTGACAAAATTGCATCTCTCAATTCTCCGGTCGCATTTCCGATGTCAATATTTTGCAGGGAATATTGTCCCCCGTCGCTTAATAACGTCTGGCTGGTAAGGTAAATTCGTGCAGGAAATGGATTGATTTGAAACGGATTGCTCATCCCATCAATAAGCTCGTCATTCCCCCGGCGAATTCCGAAGTGCAAAACCAGCTCTTTCGGAATCATAAAATAATTCTCAATCGTGACCGCAAAAATTAATGGCGCATTCCCGAGATTCGTTAAGTTTAAATCATTGAGAAAAAGGATGCCGGCTTCAGGAATAAATAATTGCAGATCGACGACAACAGTATCAGAAAATGCTTGGGCGGACAACACCGAAGGGAGCAAAAGAAATATGGTCAATAATAGTAGTTTTTTTTGAGAGATTTTTTTATTCATAGCTGCGCCTCAAGATGCTGATATGGAAGAGTCTGGTTCAATAGTTAAATAACATTTGTTTCCATGCAATTTAAGTGCCATTTAAATTTTTAGGAAATTATATTATAATAAGTTAACGGAACGACTGCATCTTTGATTAGTTGTAACTCCATAAAATTTAAGGCTACTAATCATTAAAAATATTGGTTATTCTTTTATCAGAAATAACTTAACCATGAAAATTCAAATCGATTGAAAAAGGCGTGCAGATTTGTTGTAAATTGAACCATTGTTTCATTGAAACACATAATAACAAGAAAATTTGAATCAAATTATTTTTAATCTCGTATAGAGTTTCAGCTTGAGAGATGAGAAAAAAATTAGGATGCTGAGCATGTTTTAGGCTTATGTCGGAATATATTTCACCCGATGACACTGACACTGATTGAAATGGTGATAGCTCCAGTTAAAATTATGAAAGATTATTTTAAACGTAACTTCGTGCGCTCTGCTGTGGGGAAGACAAATGAATCAACTGCAAGAAATACAAGTAAGTTGTGTTTTGGTTTCAAAATCAAAAGCTCGATGGATCAGATCACTAAATCGATTCAGATGTTTGATGAGCTTCTTGAACAAAATAATTGCTGCTGTTCCCGAACGAAAAGCGAGCTTTCCACAGCCCTCTCTGAAGCTTTAGCAAATGCTATCGTTCACGGCAACAAGATCGATCCTGATAAATTTGTCGATCTTCGTGTCCAAATTGATAAAGATAGAATGATTCTGCACATCAAAGACAGTGGGGCTGGCTTTGATTTTAAAAATCTCCCTGATCCGTTAGCGCCCGAAAATATCAAGAAACGAAACGGGCGTGGCGTTTACCTCATGTCCATGTTAGTCGATAACGTGAAATTCATTCGACATAGAGATGGGATGGAGGTTATTCTGACTAAATTAATCACACCAAAAAATAATAAATAAAATTTCGATTGATATATTTCACAAACATGAATATATTCTGCATGATGCTTTTCGCCGATCCGATTGTATTATGCCGCGTTTCTATTTTGCTGCTAACAAACAAACAGGAGATGAAATGATGGGCAAAGTCAGTAAAACATTGCAAGCTATTTTAATGTGTTCGATTTTTTTTGCAATCAATCTCACGCTTTACTCACAGCAACATCAGAAAATGCTTATCCGCGTTAAACCAGGTCAAGAGAATGATCTGAATAAATTAAATGATTTAGACCTGGATTATGCAACCGAAGGAATATCGGAATTCCTCGATGTGATTGTTGATGAACATCAGCTTGAGGCAATTCAAAAGCGTGGTTTTCAATATGATCTCTTGCCTTCAATCAATAAAGCCAATTTGTATGACCCTGAATATCACACTTACGAAGAAACGAAGCAGGAGCTGGATTCCTTGCATCTGGCTTATCCTGATATTACCAGCATTCACCAGGTCGGGGTAAGCCAGCGATACCGCATTCCAATTTGGGCGATGAAAATTTCCGATCACGCTGATACTGATGAAGATGAATTCACAGTTTTGTATGACGGCTTGCATCATGCACGAGAGCCAATTGGGCTGGCGTCCTGCATGGTTTTGATAAATTATTTGCTCAGCAATTATGGCACTGATCCAAATATTACTGCGATGGTGGATAATATCGAAATCTGGATTATTCCAATTATCAATACCGAAGGATACAAATACCTGGTTGATAACGACCTCAGCTCGCCATGGTGGCGGAAAAACCAGCGAGACAATAATGAAAATAATCGGTTCGATCCAGATGTCGATGGCGTTGATTTGAATCGCAATTATGATTATAAATTTACTTCCGGAGGCAGCGCGGATTTTGGCAGTTGGATTTATCGAGGACCATATCCTTTCTCAGAAAGCGAAATTGCGGCAAAGCGAGATCTGGCGTTTCGTGAGCGATTCCTTTGTTCGCTGAGCTACCACAGCTATGGAGAAGTTATCTATTATATGCGCGGGTTGGAGAATTCGACCTTACCAGAGACCCCGTTGCTCGATGGTTTTGCCAGCGCAGTCGCCAGTCGAATTAAACGATTAAATCGGGCTGGCACATATTCCTATAGCGGGGATTTAAGCTCTGCAAATATGAGCTATCCCTGGATGTTTGCCGTCGCTGGCACGTATGAAATATTGATCGAAACGTGCACCGAATTTATTCCGTCTGGCAGGATTGGCCTTCAGGTCGCCAACGATAATCTTCCCGGGGCAATGTATCTGCTGGAAAAAACAATGGCTGGTCCGGGAATTGTTGGGCATGTTCGAGACGCGATTACGGGAAAATTCATTGAAGCTGAAGTGAAAATTATTGAATATGATCGCGCCAGCATGACGCCCAGAAAATCAGAAGCGAAATATGGCAGATTCAATCGCTTTGCTGCCGCTGGAACTTATACATTGGAAGTCCGGGCGATTGGCTATAAAACGAAAACTATTTCAAATGTCATGGTGGGACAAACCGGCTGGACCGATGTTGAAATTCCAATGGAATGGGGACCACTGGTGGCGTTCGATGCTTTGATAATCGATGATGATGCGACGGGATTCAGCAAAGGCAATGGCGATGGCATCGCCAATATCAATGAGACGATCGAGTTGAGCGTAAAACTAAAAAATATTGGTGGTGATGTCGCTGAAAATGTTTCTGCAACTTTGAAATCAATGCACCGGAAAATTCCTCATCAGCATCGATTATCATTGTCCCGATCAGTTTCAAGCGCCGTTCAAGCTGCAGATCACTGCGTCGAATGGCTATAGCTGGGAAAGTGAATTTTCTATCACCGTTGCAGCTCCAGCGCTGGAATATGTACGGACGATTATCCATGACAGTCTTGGCAATAATAATGGCGCATTGGAACCGGGAGAGACTGTTGATATGGAAGTCGTCGTGAGAAACAAAGGTCACATGGACGCTAATCTGGATTTTGCCAGGCTCGTCTCATCGAGCAGCTATATCAAGTTTATCAGCCAGATGGATAGCTCAAAAATAATCTATGTCGGGCAGGAAGGATCAGTCGCTTTTCAATTGAGCTTGCTGAATACGGCGCCGGAAGCCTGTATGGCCACATTTAGTTTGTCCTTCGTTACACTCGAAAAATATGTAATAACGCATTCATTCCGATTAACTTGTATCGCGGGATTTTTTGATAATATGGAGTACGGCGCAAATAGCTGGTCTCATCAGGCGCAGGGCAATCCCGCCAATAAAAATGATGATTGGCAATGGGGACGTCCGCTTGGCTCGGCACAGGGGCAGGATCCTGGCGCGGCTGTTTCTGGATTTAACTGCTGGGGCAACGATCTGGGTGGACCGGGATCGGATGGCTTCTATGAAAATAATATGAATAGCTATTTGAAAACCCCAATGATCGATTGCAGTCGCTATTCGAAGGTCGGGCTAAAATTCATGCGCTGGCTGAGCGTTTGCCCCGGCGATGTGGCGAAGATTCTGGTCAATGATTCAGAGGTCTGGACTTCGCCGGTGAACGGATTATATGACGCGCAATGGACTGAGCAGATCATCGACATTTCTGCCATCGCGGATGGGAATCCCAATGTCACCATCTCTTTTGGATTGACCACGAATGGCTCGGATGTGGCTGGCGGGTGGAATATCGACGATGTGATGGTAAAAGATCAGCTCGTGTCTTCAGTCGCAACGCTTGCAGAACAGAAAATCCCGGAAAATTTTATGGTTATTCAAAATTATCCCAATCCGTTTAATTCAAGCACAATCATCCGGTACCAGCTTGCAACTGATGGAAACGTGGTGCTGAAAATAGTTAATGTTCTGGGACAAGAAGTGCGACGATTAGTAGATCAAAAACAGAGCGCCGGGAATCAAAGCATTTTATGGGATGGAAAGGATTTGGTCGGCAGTAATGTCACCAGTGGGGTGTATTTGGTTTCGATTGAAATGAAAGATCATGAGTCAGGGACAGTTCGTAGCAGAATGAGAAAAATATTACTGGTCAGGTAATTTATACAAATCACAATGTAGTGAATGCATCTGTGCATTCACTACATTTTTTTCTAAAAAAAATTGCTATCTATTACCACCTATCAGATCGCCGAATCGTCCCAAAACCGATCCTTCTTCCCGTCGTCGACCACCAGCGGCTGGCGCATAGCGGATGATGCGGTTCGCCATTCGGGAGAACGGCAGGCTTTGCAGAAAAACAGTGCCGACGCCTTTGAGGGTGGCGAGAAACATTCCTTCTCCGCCGAAAAACATTGACTTCAAACTGCCGACAAATTCGATGTCATAATCAATGCTTGTGGTGAAAGCCACGATGCAGCCCGTATCGACGCGAATGACTTCGTTCTGCAATTCCTTTTTGATGACCGTGCCGCACGCATGAATGAACGCCATGCCATCTCCTTTCAAGCGCTGGAGGATGAATCCTTCACCGCCAAAAAATCCGGTACCAAGCCGTTTGGTGAAAGCGATGCTGACCTGCGTGCCACGCGCGGCGCAAAGAAAAGCATCTTTTTGACATAACATTTCATTATAATAAGTGGACAGATCCAGCGGAATGATTTTCCCGGGATAAGGCGCGGCAAATGCGACGCGTCGTTTCACATGACTGACGTTGGTGAAATGCGTCATAAAAAGCGACTCGCCGGAAATCGATCGTTTTGCAACGCC
>JALOPY010000514.1 GCA_025453735.1 bacterium
TGAGGTAATTTTTGAACATGGTATAGCGCCAATAAATGATGGCAGAAATGAAGCCAGGCAAAGATTTCAAAATTTGTCCCCAAAGCCATAATTGGGCATGAAAGTTGCCTTTTTGCTGCAGCTCAGCTTCGTACAAAATTTCAAAATTATTAAAAAGATTTTCCCAATCATGGCTGGGAAGTACATGTTTTAGCACAAAGAAGGCAGTTGCTTTCATTCTATTATTCATTTTGTTTGCAAAAAGTTAGCAAAATTAGTGATACGCATAATGGCAAAAGGAGCAGTGGAATGCTGGATTAATGGAGCATAGTAGATTGAAGCAGAATTCCAATATTCCATTAATCCAAAAATCTAATATTCCAGCACTCCAGTCCTACGATGTTTCAAAAACAGGCGTAACGAATCCTTCCCACATCTCTTCAGTGAGCTTTTTAAGCTCTGCCAGCGCATAGTAGCCTTGTTTGGTTACGGTATAGTATCTCACTGGCTTATTGCTTTCCCTGGTCTCTTTCAGATGCGAATCCAGATAGCCATTGATGTGCAGCCGATTCAATGGGGCATATATCGTCCCGACAGCATATTCTGTCGCAGTCATCTGGGTGATGCGATCACGGATCGTGATTAAATAAGCATCATTCTGTAAAAAGTGAACCGCTAATAAAATTTGTTCTTCTTTTCGGGTTAGCTCAGACATATTGATTTCCCATTAGGAAGTAATTCGAAATATTCAAAGTGTTTTGACTCCTTGTACGGCGAATAGTTTGAAAAGTTCGAAGTGTTTCTGATTTTTTTGAAAAATTATTTCTTTTTGAATAGTGAAAAACAATTTGCATCCCAACATTTATAATATTATATTTCTAACATCGCTGAGGAAGCAATTATTCAAAAAAACCAAAAAATTCTATGATAAAAATTTATCTGCTTGTGAGGGAACTGATGCCATCCGAGGACGATACCCGACTGATTCCATCGCTCGCAGCGATGGAATCAGTTCGTTCAATTTATGTTAATGCTCAAATCCGATGTCCCAACCGAAACAATATCCTGATTTTTCAACTTTATCCAATCCTCTGTTTTGTAGTGCGGCAGAACCTCTGAGGCGACCACAATCTGTCCCGGCTTTTGCAACACCTTCAAGGAATAATAATTGGGATTTTCAGAATACCAGTTGCCAGAGTAGGTCATCTTGCCATCTGTCAAAATAAAATTTGCTGCGGAAAAATCTTTTAAATTTTCCAATTTTGATTTCAAAAAAGCTGGCGTCAGTTGCCCGTTGCTATTGGTCAGCAGATAATAGAACAGCCGTTCCGAATCCGTTGCGCCGACGGGCTTGAAGGCACTATCGAAAGCCAATTCATCGTGAATGGTGCCATTGTGAAAAAAGAGGTATTGCTTTCCATTGAGCGTGCATTCAAACGGATGGACATTACGAATTTCGACATTTCCTTTGGAAGCCTTGCGGGCATGCAAAATCAAAAAGTTAGTTTCCAGATTTCTATAATCATTGATTTGATCGTCTTCATAAATCGGCTCTTTCGAACGAAAAAGTTTTAGCTTATTGTTTTCAAGATAGGCAATGCCCCAGCCATCGCCGTGCTTGAACTCCTGATCCTTGTTTTTTTCATGAGGCTCGTTTTGATCGGCGGCCATCAAGATGAAATCCTGGATGAGCCAATCCATGTTTATGTTTCCTACTGTGCAAATCATACGGCACATAATTTATTTTTCCTGCTAATGATAAAACGTCCGCGAATAAATTCCAAAAATCAAATTCCAAATTTCAAATAATATTCAAGAATCAATATTCAAAAATTCTGATTGTTTTTCTGCTTATGTTTGAAAATTCAAAATTTGAAGCCTTGAAATTTATTTGTTTTTTGAATTTTGTGATTTGGAATTTTACTTTATTAAGACCAACTTTTTCACGTCACTATATCTTCCCGATGTAATAGCATACAGGTAAACTCCACTGGCAACGGGCTTGCCGAAATTATCCAAGCCATCCCAGTTCACTCGATAATCCCCGGCAGATTGTTTTTCAGCCACCAGCGTTTTGATTTCCTGTCCCAAAATATTCACGATTTTTATGGATGTTTGAGTCGGCGTCATTTCGCTCAAGCGATATCGAATCGTGGTCGTGCCGTTGAAGGGATTGGGATAATTGTCAAAAAGCTGGAAGGATTTTATTCCCAGTGTCATCTCATGCGGATCGATAGCAACTGCGATCGCGGGCAATTGAACTGTCTCCTCATTCTTACTGATCGTATAAACCACCGCTTCGTAAGCATTCAACGTTATGGTCAAGCGTTCAAGCTCAGAACCAGACTTTTGCTGGGAGGTATTGAAATATAAATTGTTCAGGTAATAGGCACGATTTGCATCAAAGCCGGAGCTGAATTCCGCCCACGCGGACAAATTTAAATTCAGATCGAATTGTTTCGGTTGACCGGTAAAGTTCATCACCACCAATCCATTTTGATCAGGATAAGGCCGGCCGTAGGAATAAATTCCATCGGCATTTTTCAGAACGGGCTGCATCGTGGCATCACTGCTGTTTATTTTGCCATCGCTATTTCGATCTTCCATTTGCCTTCGGAAGGCAGGAAATTGGGCGCGGATTTGCGCTAATTTCTGATAGTGGGGGGCTAACACTCGAGCCGGTGGATTCTGCCAGTTCACAGTCGAACGGACTCTAGAATCGCGACCGCCCCCCATACCAAATCCCATGCCGACCTCCTGACCTTGATACAGCAGCGGGATGCCGGTTGCCATGAAAATCGCGGTTGATACCGGAATCGTCTTTTCGATGCTATTGTATCGATAAGCCACCCGATCTTCATCCTGGTTTTCTAAGAATCGGAGAAAGAACGAATTTGGCCCTGGTCGAAAGCCGCCATTATAGAGTCTATCATTCAAACTGTTGATAGCGGGAAAAGTCAAGATGGTGTTCTTCAGATTCCAGTCATATCCCAGGTCCATTCCTCCGCTATGATCCGCATACAATACTTCGGTGCCAGCTCCGGTGCCATCTGTTTCTCCCAGCAGCATGATGTCGGCTTTGGCAGCACGCAATGCAGCACGGAGTGGTTGATCAAAATTGGCTCTGCCATACCGCCGATGAGGACCCCAATAGACATCGAAGCGAAAGCCATCGATGTCGTACTCCCGAAGCCAGTAGGTGTAAACATCGATCATATACTGTCGAGCTTCGGCGTCGGACCAGTCCCAATTCAGCAGGGCATCGGAAAATCCTGAGTAATAGACAATCCCATCAGCAGAAACAGATTGACC
>JALOPY010000029.1 GCA_025453735.1 bacterium
GAGAGATACCTTGCCAGCACAAGAATAATGCTCAACTTTGCCAGTTCTGCTGGCTGGAATCGAATTCCTGCGATTGAAATCCAACGCGATACGGCTTCTCCCCGGTTAAGAATAAGCGTTAAAATTAAAATAGCTATTGAAATGCCATACAGCCAATATGCGGCTAATGAATAACTGCCGGTGGGAATAATTATAACAATCAGCATCAGAGTCGTTCCAACAAGCACCCAGACTATCTGGCGAGTGAAATTTGCTTGCAATTCTGGTGACTCTACCTGGTAGGAGGCGCTGTAAATCGCCATCAAACCGGTGGCAATCAAAATGAAAACGACAATTACTAAAATGTAATCTGCGTTGGAAATCTTTATTTCGTTAAATCTCAGCATCTCTTTTTTTCGATGGATTAAAATAGGTTTTGATAATTTCTCTCGCAATTGGAGCTGCGACTCTTCCGCCGGAGCCACCATTCTCCAGGAGAATGCACATTGCTATTTTTGGATTCTCGAACGGTGCAAAACCGATAAACCAGGCATGATCTTCGCCGTGGGGATTCTGTGCAGTTCCGGTTTTTCCAGCAACATTGATATCGCCGTAATGAGCGGCGTGGGCTGTGCCAAGTTGTCCCTGGACAACTCGAAACATCCCTTCTTTTATAATTTTATATGTTTCGCTCGAGACACCTTGAATCCGGAGCGAATCGGCTGTTGCCCACTTTCTTGAACCGTTAATGGGATCTTCAAGATAATTCATAAGATGCAGGGGGTAATAAACTCCCTCGTTGGCAAGAATCATTGCCAGCCGTGCCATCTGAAGCGGGGTGACCAACAGGTCGCCCTGCCCGATTGCCATATTGGGAATTAATCCGCGGGACCAACGATCCTTTCCAAATTGCTTATCCAGGTAATCCCGATCAGGTACGACGCCAGATTTTTCAGCGATTAAATCGATCCCGGTTGGCTGACCAAACATAAAAATTTTAGAAAATTTCGCCCAGTTATCTAATCCTACCTTCAGCCCCAATTTATAAAAATAGACATTGCAGGATTGTTCGATCGCATTCAGTAGATCTAATTCTCCATGCCCCGAGCTTTTCCAACAGCTATAGCTCTTACGACCGAACCACATATACCCAGGACAGAAAACTTTCCAGTTCGGTTGAATAGTTCCTGTTTCTAAGGCTGCTGCAGCTAATACGACTTTATAAGTTGATCCCGGGGGATACAGGCTTTGTACCATTCGATCATATAATGGCTTATGCGGATTATTGACCAGACTCTGCCAGGTTTCGGTTGAGATTGGTTTGGTGAAGATTTCGGGATCATAATCGGGTTTGCTCACCAGCGCCAAAACTGCTCCATTGGTACAATCAACCACGACGGCTCCGCCTCTCACGGTATCCATCCGCGCTTCGAGCATTCGCTGCAATTCTGCATCCATGGTTAGATGCAGATTCTTGCCTTGAAGCGATGGAACTTCTGGCTTGTCGTCCAACAGCTTAATCTGACGTCCCAGTGCATTAACTTCTACATATTTGTAGCCCCGCGTTCCCCGTAATTCCTTCTCATAGAATTTTTCAATTCCTTTTTTCCCGATGACCTCACCTAAATAAAAATTTTTAAAATCGGGGTTCTTCAATTCTGCTTTGGTAATTTCGCCCAAATAACCAAAAAGATGTGGCGCTCGCACTCCAGATGGATAATATCGCCGTGGTTCAATTTGATGAATAATTCCCGTCAACTCAAGATTTTGTTCCTCAATCCTCACCAATGTTTCGAAATCGATTAGTCTTTTAAGTTTTACCGGCGTAAATATTCCGGTTGCTTCACGCTTGATGATGTTCTTTATTTCCAGCTCTGATAAATTTAAAATATCCGCTGCCAACGCTAAAACACTGTCCGCACGTTTCACTTCAAATGGAATCGCGTACGCCGAATATGAAGGATAATTATCAACGAGTACCTCGCCATGCCGATCTAAAATAAGACCCCGAATCGGTTCATTGATCACTTCCCTGATTCGATTTCGTTCTGATGCCTGGAAATATAGTGCTTGTTTATAAATTTGCAAATAAAAAAATCGCGAAATCAAAATCATGAAAAGAATGATGACGACGATTGAATAAAGATAATGTTTTTTTTCAACAATAAGAGGCGCTTTCATATCAACCTATCAGCAGTGCTTCTTGCTCTCCAGATCGCTGGTCCAAATATTAAGTATGCTATCGCTGCAAATACTAAGGTGTACATTATTTTGGGGATGATGTAAAACAAAATCAAAGAAAAAAAATGAATATTAGATCCCATTTTCTGGATAACCTGGTAAATGAATTCATGCACCGAAACCAGTACCAGGCAAATCATCATATAATATGCTATCGTGTACTTCTTTTTCGGTTGTTGAAAAAAATTACCCCAAAAGCCCACAATCGACTTAGCTAAGGCAGACAGTCCAAAAAAAGCTGTTGTAAAAGCATCCTGAATCAGACCAGCAAAAAAGCCAATAAATGTCGATCGCAACCTTTCCTCGCGAAGACTGATTATGATTACAAAAATCAGAATAATATCAGGTGTTACATCCTTAATTGAAATCAAATCGAGGAATTTTTTTTCGACAAATAATAAAATGAGGTAAACAATGATATATTTTATGAATCGCATCTGGTTAGTTTTCCCAACCCTGATTTAATTGTTATCGACAGGTTTAAAGCAAAGGCATTGTTTATTTTAATTCAAAGAATATAAAAAAACATTAAAAATTCTTTGTTAAGTTCAATTGAATTCTCACCATCAACTTTTCGCTACCGGTTGATCTACCTCGTTGGCTTGCTGCTTTTAATTAAAAAAACCTCTTCAAGCTTCTCAAAATCCACTGCCGGCTTTACGTTGATATACATAAATAAATCATTTGGTAATTCAGAAATTTCCGATACTTGTCCGATTCTCAAACCCGGCGGGAAAATTTCCCCGTAGCCAGAAGTGATGATCCAGTCATCTATCAGCACATCAGATCGCTTGGGCACTTCTTTTAATAGGCAGAAATCTCCTTTTTCCCAATGAATGATGCCATCGACCCGGCTACGCTGAACTTTACCGCTCACGCGAAAGTTTTGATCGAACAAAATTTGCCCTAATGAGTAATCCCCGCCAACTTGAAAAATTTTACCAACAAGACCATCCGCGACTACGATTGGCATATTTTTCGTAACGCTGTCTTGGCTGCCAACATCCAACACAATGCTCTGGATCCCTTCACGATTGCCCTTCCCAATGACTTGTGCTGCTATTAATTGCATCTCATGCTGTTGTTTAAAACCTATCAACTCGCGCAGGCGTTGATTTTCCAGTGCCATCTCATGCATGAAACTATTTTCAAGTGCAAGTCTTATATTTTCAGATTGTACCTGTTGGTTTTTTTCTTTTAAATCGAGATAATCGTTAATCGCAACCAATTCTTTCTGGACAGCGCTAATAAATCCCACCATCGAAATTTTGAAATATTCGATCTGACGATTATGGTTCGATGAAATAATTATTAATGCGCAGATGATTAATATCACCAGGATTAAATAATCTCGATAGGGCGTTATATTCCGATGAAATAGCATTGTTCTTTAGTTTGTATTTAGAAAATTCTTTATCAAATCGATTGCTTAAATTTTACATGATATATTCTTTTTTCGTCTTTGCCAGCACTTTTTGAAATTTTTCCAGGTCATCAAGTATTTTGCCGGTGCCGCGAACAACACAGGTTAAGGGATCTTCGGCAACCACGATTGGCAGGTTTGTTTCACGACGCAATCGTTCATCCAGACCTTTTAGCATCGATCCACCGCCTGTTAAAATTATGCCGCGATCGAGGATATCGGCTGATAATTCTGGCGGCGTCTGCTCCAAACATATTTTTACCGCTTCAACGATAGCCGCAACCGGCTCCGATAAAGCTTCCTGAACTTCATCACCATTTATCTCCACGGTCTTCGGGATTCCTGCAACAAGATCGCGTCCTTTAACGGTCAACACTTCCTTTTCTTGGTAAGGGGCGGCAGAACCAATGGTGCACTTGATCAGCTCCGCGGTATTATCACCAATAAGAAGGTTATATTTTCGTTTGAAATATTGAACAATGGCTTCCGTCATCTCATCGCCTGCGATTCGGATCGAGTTGGAATTGACGATTCCGGACAGTGCAATGACGGCGATTTCAGTCGTACCACCTCCGATATCGATCACCATGCTCCCGACAGGCTCATGGATCGGCAGTCCCACACCAATTGCCGCTGCCATGGGTTCATCGATCAGGTGCACCTCTCTGGCGCCGACGTGTTCTGCAGAATCCCTGACCGCTCGTTTTTCAACTTCTGTAATCCCCGAAGGGATGGCAATTGCGATTCTGGGTCTCATAAAACGACTAACTTTTACACTGCGTATAAAATTCCTGATCATTCGCTCGGTCAATTCAAAATCAGCGATAACGCCGTCTTTCAAAGGTCGTACCGTTACAATTTCGCCGGGCGTCCGTCCGACCATTTCTTTCGCAGCGCTGCCATAAGCGACAATTTCCTGATTTGATTTTTTTACTGCCACAACCGACGGCTCGTTGACAACGATTCCCCGTCCTTTCAGATAAATGAGAGTATTTGCCGTTCCCAGGTCGATCGCGATATCGCTGGCGAAAAAATTTGAAAAAAATGAAAAAGGCATATTAGCTCCTCTGGAGTAATCCCAAGTAAGAATCCCTTGTGCGTTGTAATTGATTGGTTAACTTTCCAAATCTGTCATTCGAAAATGCTTTTATTTAATTGTAGCGGAATTTCAAAGTTTATGCAAAAAATACTACAAAAAAACCTTACAAAGAGTAACTGAGTTAACGAAGTTTCACGGAGAAATTTTTGGAGACATTATTACTACTTAGTCAGATTAAGAATGTCAGTGATATTTAGTTTATTCAAGCCACTCAACATCACCCTAAATCCTCCTTCAAAGGGGGATTTATTAGAATTCCCACCTTTTAAGCCGATGCCCGTCAATTGGCAGGCACGGGGCAGGGGGAATTTTATGATTGAATCTGACTAAATAGAGCTATTTAGCGGTTATAAAACTCCGTTTAAACTCCGCTTCATCCGCTTCTCATTGTAGGTAATTACTTAATTAATCAGCTTGCGAAGCTATGTTCTGAAATCGTTAATGCCGAAAATGTCGAATACCTGTAAACACCAGTGCCAGGTCATGTTCATTCGCAGACTGGATTACCTCTTCGTCCCGGACCGAACCGCCAGGCTGAATAATGGCTGTCGCACCAGCTTCCGCCGCAACATCGACTCCATCACGAAATGGGAAAAATGCATCCGACGCCACCACCGTACCGGCAAGCGATAGTCCCGCCCGGGTTGCTTTATCAATCGCTAATAGCGAAGAGTCCACCCGGGACATTTGACCCGCGCCAATTCCAATTGTTCGGTCGTCCAGGCAATAGATAACCGCGTTAGATTTCACCCATTTTACCACGTTCCAGGCAAATTTTAATGCTTGCCATTCATCAGGAGTAGGCTGCCGCTGACTGACTACCTTGAGCTCGATCTCCGCAATAGTTTTGGTATCGCTGTCTTGAATCAATAGCCCGCCTGATACTCGTTTATAATCAAATTCCACTGCTGTTTTTTGATTGAGATCCAGTTGAATGAGCCTTACATTTTTCTTTTTAGCAAGCAATTCGAACGCGTGCTGATCAAAATCCGGTGCGACAATGACTTCGATAAAAATTTCTTTCAGCTTTTCCGCGGTTTTTAAATCGAGCGTTCGATTAAAACCAAAAATACCGCCGAAAGCAGAAACCGCATCCGTTGCCAGGGCTTTTTCATGCGCGGAAAATATATCTTCACCGATCGCAACGCCGCAGGGATTATTATGCTTCACGATGACTGAACATGGCTGATCGAACGTCTTCACCATTTTCACAACGGTATCCAAATCTAATAGATTATTAAAAGAAAGCTCCTTGCCATGAAGTTGTTTTAAATCCGTGATCCCAGTATTGTTCGCTCCAATCTCACGATAAAATGCCGCGGCCTGGTGGGGATTTTCGCCGTAGCGAAGATCCTGGATTTTTTCAAAACTGAGCACCAGATTTTCTTGAAACTCGATAGCATCTGATCCCTGCAAATATTTCGTAATGCTCCCATCATATCGGTGAGTCAACCGGAATGCGTCAGTGGCTAACATCCGTCGTGTTTCAAGAGTGATGACGCAATTATTTTTGATCAGCTCTTCCAAAATTGTGGTGTATTGCATGGGAGAGGTTACCACTGCGACACCGGCAAAATTTTTTGCTGCCGAGCGGATCATCGATGGACCGCCAATATCAATGTTCTCTATCGCGTCATCCAGACTGACTCCTGGTTCACTGGTTACTTTTTCAAAAGGATAGAGATTGACAACCACCATGTCGATAGGAGTAATATCGTGATCTTGCAGTTGCTTTTGATGATCCGGATCGTCCCGCTTTGCCAAGATCGCACCATGAATTTTAGGGTGCAGGGTTTTGACACGCCCATCGAGCATTTCTGCCGCGCCAGTGATCTCGGAAACCATTTTGCAGGGAATTCCGTTTTCGAGTAATAATTTCGCGGTGCCCCCGGTGGAAATAATTTCAATATTCAATTGATGAAGAGTTCGAGCAAATTCGACAATTCCGCTTTTATCAAAAACACTGATTAGCGCCCGTTTGATTTTGTGCATGTTATTCCGCCTTCTGTTGATCACCTCTTTTGACTTGCTTTCGCCTTTAAAAATTTTTCCAATGGCACATCCAGGACCGAATAGTCGTGGCATCCAATGTAATTAAAATGCCACCATTCAGAAGAAATCGTCAAGAAACCGTGGGCAGTCATTGCCTGTTGCAGAATAGTCCGGTTCTGTTTCGCACGCTCGCTGGCATCGGGGCAATCGCTGCGCGCCCGTTGACTGAAATCGTCAAATTCGGTAGGCATTTCCAGTTCATTCCCCTTGCTGTCGACTAACGTAACATCGACAGCAGCCGCTCGATTGTGATTCGATCCCCTGGCTGGATCTGCAACATACCTCGGATCTGGGATTTTTTCCCACATCTTCTTTTGCACGGAGAGCGGGCGATACGCATCCCATATTTTTAATCCCAAATTCAAGTTGCGCAGACGTTGATGAACTTTTACCAGTTGTTCTGCAACGTTCCTTCTCAATAAACAAATATTGGCAGAGTAAAGCGTGTCCTCCATGAAATTATGTTTCGTTGCATATCGCAGATCAACAACGATTGTGGAATCCAATGTTGTGACATCCACCAGATCGATAGATTCCTGGGCAAATAAGACGCTGGATAGAATGAGAAAATTTGCCAGGAGAATGATTATTTTATGATATAATTTTCTTTGCATTTTAAATTTTTGCTATTGAACTTTAACTCTTATTTTCATGGAAAATAAAATGATTGCAAGTTATACTCCTCAAGAACTGATTTGATCCCAATTTCATCCTTTGCTAATTTATTGTATCGGAATTTCAAAGTTTGTATAAAATACTCTATTAAAAAACTTACAAGGAGCAACGGAGTAAACAGCAACTCATGGAGATTTGGATTGTTTTGCGCTTCTAAAACTCCGTTTAAACTCCGCTTTCTCTGTTTCTCCTTGTAGGGAATTACTGAAAAAATAATCCGCGAAATCTTATCGCCGACGGATTATTCATGAATTAATTAATTCGAGAAGCTATGTTCGTCAGATTTGATTTTTACACTCCTGCCAATTATCTCGATACGATCGTCAGCAAAAAGCTGTAGCGCTTCGGTGTAAATTTGATGCTCGATTTTCAGAACACGCGCAGCCAGGCTTTCTGCGTCATCGTCATCCAGGACAGGCACACAGCGTTGCAGCACCGGAACGCCGGTGTCGTATTTTTCATCAACAAGGTGAACAGTCACGCCGGTTACTTTGCAACCGTAATCCAGGACTGCCTGGTGGACATGATGCCCGTACATTCCTTTTCCGCCAAATGATGGCAGCAAGGCGGGGTGAATATTCAGAATCCTGTTCTTAAACGCTCGTATGATTGCCGGGCTTAACATCTTCAAATATCCTGCCAGCACAATAAAATTTGCCTGGCATTCGCGGACAACAGCAAGCAATTTCTCATCGAACTGCTCCTGTTCTGGAAATTTCTTTGCAGAGATATGGACAGCCGGGATGTTATAATTTCGAGCAATCTCCAACGCTCCAGCAGAAGCTTTATTGCTGATCACAACCTGGATGGTCGCTTTCAATTTTCCGCTGGTGATGCTTTTTAGAATTGCCTCAAAATTCGATCCCCTGCCAGATGCCAAAACTGCCAATCGAAGCTGAGCCATCTGCAACTCCCATTATGAAATTATCCCGCGCACCGCGTTTTCTGCCAAAATTAAGCCACCCTGTTCGGTATCTAAAATTGCATGAATTCCAATCGGGATAGTATGTTTAATTGCTCCATGCCCATAGGCAAAATTTGCGATGATCGGTATATTTAAATTTTCAAAATAATCCAGGAAAATCTGGTCGAGCTCAAGGCTCGGTTTTTCCGGGTCTTTCGGATCACAGTCGATAAATTGACCCAGCACGATCCCGGCTATTTTTTCAAAGACGCCTGCTAATTTTAATTGCGCTAAATAGCGATCGACACGATATGGTTCTTCGTCAATATCTTCAATGATTAAAATCGCCCCATCAAAATCGGGAAAATATGGCGTTCCTGCTAAAACATTAATCAAGGAAAGACATCCGCCCAGCAGCCGTCCTTCTGCCTTGCCAGGTTTGATCACACGAACCGGCGAGCTATCAGGATTAGCTAACAACCCGACTGGATCCGGAGAAGTCACGGTCGTCCAAAAACTAGTTTCGGTGAAGGGATCGATTCCTCTGCCCATTTCCACCGCAACCATCGGACCAGAGAATGTCACCAATCCTGTTTGCTGCCAGATCGCCAGACTCACGGCAGTCAGATCACTATAGCCAACAAAAATTTTTGGATTGTTTTGAATCGCATCGAAATCTATTTTATCGATAAGACGCGGGGTACCATATCCGCCGCGGGAGCAGATGATCGCCCCGATTTCCGGATTTCGAAACATGGCATTCAAATCTTCCGCGCGATCTTCATCATGCCCGGCGAGATACCCTCGTTTGTCCAGCACATGCGTGCTGGCAATGACGTCGTACCCCAACTGCTTCAGGTATTCGATTCCTCGATAATAAATCGTCTCATCCAGAGGACGGCTGGCAGGCGAGATGACTCCGATCGTCATGCCATTCGTCAATCTATTCGGCTTGATTTTCCAATTCACGATAATTCCCTTGAGCTTTGGTCAATAGCGTTATTCATAATCTCGAATTAATTCTCGCCAGCTTTCCCACGATCTGGTGAGCAACCGATATTCACCGAATCCGGATTCATCCATGAAAACAAAGTATTTATTGATGTTGTTGTAATACCAGATTTCGTACGGTTTGGAATCGCTGTCAAATGGATGACGTTCAACATCGCTGGGTGGACCGAAGATGATGTAGATCATTCCCATATCCGTCTTCCACCCTTCCCGAAAAATCGAAAAATTTTCATTGGCATACTGAATGCGTCGGTAATATTCATCCATCCATTCGTTCGTTTGCGTGCCAGGAGTTGGATCATGATCTTTCCAGAACTCCACAAACTTATCTAATTTTTCGTCAGAGGCAACTTTATTCAATTTATCAATATCTTTTTTATTAGCAATATATTTCAATTGTTGAATCGCGAGATTGATGTCTGTCACTGATGACGGCATATTTGCCCAGCGGATGAAAAAAATCTTATTAATTTCGGCTTTGGAACCCTGGCCCGTTACGCTTATTTCAATTTGATACGCTCCCTGGGATAACTTGGAGCTCGATAGCTGAAAAAATTCCATTGTTCTTGCGCCATCTTTGCTGCGCCGGTATTCATCTTTGAGGATCTGTTTTCCCTTGACTCTTTTAACACTATATGAAATCGAATAATTTTCAGCTTCCTGGATTTTGCTATAAATTTCAAAATAAATAAATAACTCGCTGGTCAAATCCTTGATGCAATTGCTCACATCCGGATGGAACGATTTTACTCCAAGCGAATCAATAACAACATTTCTGACAAAAGAAAGATCACTCGTCATCAGCTCTTTGGTGCTGAAGTCTTGCAGTCGCACCTCATCTTTTATTATTTTTGTCTGTTGCGTTTCAAGATCAGTAACGCTAAGTGAAATCTTATATTTTCCCGGAAACAAATCGAACTTCAAATAGGAAATGCTATAATCCTGTCGGGAATTCGTTTGATCATAACTCTCAGCAGCAACCGTTTCATCCGCAGATTTTCCGTCCACCTGGTTTCCTTTTTCATCCAGAATCACAGCAGAGACTTCAAATTTTGCCTGGTAGTTATTTTCGCCAAGTGTGAATTGCAGATCTTCGTATAAAATTTTCAGATAAATCTGTAATCGGCTCAGCGCGGCATCTGGTGATGCAACGTTTATCAAATCATAATAAAAGTTGGGAGCGTCATAGCTGCGTGCCTGGTTAAGTTCGGGCTGAGCAAAAAGTACGACCTGGTTGCAAGCAACCAGCAAGAATATAATCATCAATACGATCGACATAACAGTTTTCATCAATTGATCCTCCCACCCGTGGGCTTATGAAGATAATCAGATTTTTTTGATTTCAAACAGCCTCGTAAACTTACGGTATTGAATTTTAATTTATGCACGATTAAATGCCCCCCAAATTTCATATTCCGCGACATTGTCGATGGTCACCGGGTAAATGTCTCCTTGCTTCACTTTTCCAGTGACATGAACCATATTATCAATCAAAGGGCTATCCCATTGCGTTCTTCCGATAAAACCGGGACCATCTTCGTCTCGTTCATCAATGATGACTGACAGGGTCGTTCCGATTAATTCCTGATTTTTCTCCAATGCGATTTCCGACTGAAGCTCCATGATCTCTTCCAATCGCTCATCCTTGACATGTTCATCAACCTGATCCGGCAGGTAAAAACCTTCCGTCCCTTCCTCCGCATAATATTTAAACACACCAAGACGCTCCAATCGAGCCGTTGCTACAAATTCCCGCAATAATTTAAAATCCTCATCCTGTTCGCCAGGGTAACCAACCATAAGCGTA
>JALOPY010000030.1 GCA_025453735.1 bacterium
TTAAAAAATTGATCCAGGACATAAACCAATCGCAATGGCGTGGCTTGTCCAATTGGAAATCCCTGGCTGAGACCAGTATTCTTGAAATTAGCTGGGACTTCAAAAGTCGTTGACGTAATGGTTGCCTCAGTTGGCCCGTAAGCATTCAACAGTTTTGCTGAATTCAAAGCTGTTTTTTCCCAGAGTTGCAAATTTTCAGCAGACATTAGATCACCCCCCACAATAAATAATCTCAATTGTCCATTTTTATTTGAAATATCCGATCCATCCCACTCATGCAATAATTGATGCCAATAGGCGGTCGGCGGATTCACGACCGTCAAGCCGTAATTGGAAATATTTTGTTGAAATTCCCGGGGACTCCAGATTTCAGTTCCCCGCAAAACCAATTTTGCCCCAGATATTAATGTTGGCAGAATCTGCTCCAATGAGGCATCGAAATTCATTGAAGCAAACTGCAGGACATGATCAGTAGCTTTTAATTCATAATAGTCTTTCATATTGAGACAATGGTCGGCAATGGCGCCGTGAGAAATCATCACGCCTTTAGGCTTGCCCGTGGAGCCAGAGGTGTAGATCACGTACGCCAGATTTTCCACTGCTGCCCGCTGCGTCGGATTTTTCTTGCTCTGTTTGGCAATCATTTCCTGATCCCGATTCAGGCAGATTTTCCGGCTGCCATTATCTGGCAATAATTCCAGCAGATTATCTTCCGTGATAATTGCCGGAACTGCTGAATCCTCGATCATGAAAGCCAATCGCTCTTTCGGATAGGCTGGATCGAGCGGCAGGTGAGCGCCGCCTGCTTTGAAAATCGCCAGCAATGAAATGATCATATCCATCGGCTGCTCCAGACAAATCCCAACCAGAGCTTCGGGAGCGACACCATAATCCATCAGATGATGCGCCAGTCGATTGGCACGCTCATTCAATTCCTGGTAATTCAATTTTTCATTTTCATAAATGAGGGCAATTTCATCAGACGCCTTTTTAACCTGAGCTTCGAACAATTCGCCAATAGATTTCGATTGAGGCGAATAAAATTCTTGCGGCGCCCGACTCCAGTTCTCCAGGATTTGCACCTGCTCGCTTTCGCTTATCAATGGCAGTTCGGAAATGCGCCGTTCGACATCCTTCACCATTCCGTCGAATAAAACTTGAAATTGCGCTGCCATTCGCTCGATAGTTGCTGGTTCAAATAAATCGGTGTTGTAAACGATCTGTCCTGCCAGCTTTTCCTCATTTTCTTCGATGACAAATGTCAGATCAAACTTTGCCGTGCCGCTGTCGATCTGTCTCGGTTCGATGGTAATATCGGGCAGCTTCAGCGTCTGGGTCGTGGTATCGAGATGAACGAACATCACCTGAAAGAACGGCGAGATTGCCATATCCCGCTCGGGCTGCAATTTTTCCACCAGCGTCTCGAATGGAATATCCTGGTGTCCATAAGCTCCGACCGCTACATTTTTCACCCGTTTCAACAAGTCCCGAATCGTGGGATTTCCTGACAGGTCAGCCCGCATCACCAATGTATTGACAAAAAAACCGATCAGGCTTTCTGTCTCCCGGCGATTTCTGCCAGCGATTGGCGTTCCCACACATATATCAGCCTGCCCCGTGTAGCGAAAGAGCAAGGCATTAAACGCAGCCAATACAATCATGAACAGCGTCACGTCCTCTTGCTTCGCCATCGCATCAATCGCCTGGCGAAGATGATCGGGAAAATCAAAGAAATGAGTCCTGCCGTTGGTGGATTGATAGCCTGGTCTGGGATGATCCAGCGGTAGATTCAACACGGGCGGAGCGTCTCTCAACTGCTCTCTCCAGTATGATAATTGATCTTCCAGCACCTTGCCCTGCATCCACTGGCGCTGCCAGTGAGCAAAATCCGCATATTGCACCTGCAACTCTGGCAGCGGCGATGGATGTCCAGCCACCAGCACTTTATAGAGGATCGCCACTTCCTGAATGAAAATGCTGAGTGACCAGCCATCAGACACAATGTGGTGCATCACCAGGATCATAAAATATTCCTGGTCAGCAAGCTGCAAAAGCGTCACTCGAAATAGGGGACCCGTTGTCAAATCGAATGGCTTCTGAGCTTCCTCTTTGGCAATTCGCATCGCTTCCTGTTCTCGCTCCGATGCAGGCAGATGCCGCAGATCGATCTGCTCCAATTTGATCGGCATCTCGGCATCGATAACCTGGATCGGTTGATCGTTTTCCATCGCAAAAGTGGTTCGCAGCACTTCATGCCGCTGAACAATCTCGTTCAGCGCCTTCTCCAGAGCGGGAATATTCGCCTTGCCTTTCAAAATGACGGCTGCAGGATTGTTGTAAAGCGGCGTGCCAGGATCCAGTTGATCCAAAAACCACAAGCGTTGCTGCCCGAATGATATTGGGAATTTATTGTTCTCTCGCCCCTGTGACACAATTTTTGCTCCGAGTAAATCGACTCCTTTTTCCTTGAGCATCAATTCCAGCAGCTCCCGTTTTTCAGGGGATAAATTTTTTAATTGATCATATATGTCGGTCATCCGTGTCCCTCTTTGTGCCAGTTATCAGTCTGCAGTATGCAGTCTCCCATCATTCCATTATTCCACAATTCCAAACTTAAGGACTCCATAACTCCACAACTCCATCACTCCTCATTCCACCTTTTTCTTTTGCAACAATGCCTTCGCTTCATCATCGGACATCTGGTCAACCATAGCTAATAATTTCGCCACATCTTCTTCCGCTCTCTGTTTTTCTCCTCGTTGCTTTGCAATAGTTTCCGAAAGCGTGGCAATGCTTGGCGATTCAAATAATTCCCGCAGGGGCAATTCCACCTTGAAGGTATCTCGCATTCGGGAAACCAGTTGCGTTGCGAGAAGCGAATGTCCACCCAATTCAAAGAAATTATCATAAATCCCAATTTGCTCGATACCCAATAATTCCTGCCACATCGCTACGATCTCCTGCTCCAGATCATTCCTGGAAGCGACATACGGATTCGGCAAATTCGGTCGTGGATGAAGCGATGTTGATTTTGGTTTTTCCTGAGACTCCTGCTCTTTTTCCGTTTCTCGCCTTATCCATTTTTCGATTCTTGACTGCAAATTGCCAGTCGACACGATCACCTGAGAAAGACCAGTTGTTGATAAAATCTGTTCAAGAGCTTGAATTCCTTCTTCAGGCTTCAATGCCAGTTGCATCATGTCCGCACCAATCGCGATATTCTGAAAATCTTCTTCAAACAGCCAGCCTTCCCAGTTCACGCTGATCCACGATTGGGAATTCGTTTGATTGTGCCTGGCAACGAACGAATCCATGAAGCTATTGGCAGCCGAATAAACCGCCATGCCTAAACCACCGAGGATTGAAGATAAAGATGATTGCAAGAGACAGAAATCCAATTTTCTATCCTGAAGGACTTTTGCCAGCACTTTTGTGCCGTGCACTTTTGCCTGGAATTGTTCCTGACAATGAGCCTCATCAATCTCCTGGATCGTTTTCATCGACCGTTCACCGACAATGCCCGCAGCATGAATAGCGCCATCCAGGTCGCCATACATTTTCACGGACTGATCGATTGCTGTTTTCATTGCCTGTTCATTTGCAACTTCCGCCTTTAAAACTAAAACCTCACCGCCTGCTTCCTCAAACGACTGGAGCTTTTTGATCCGTTGGCTAATTACATCATCTTCCTGGTTATTTTTGAGCCACTTCTGCCAATCTTTTTTAGCAGGAAAATCGAACATATCTACCAACGCCAGTTTCGCCTGAAATTTTTGTGCCAGGTACTCAGCAAAAGTTAGACCAATTCTGCCGAGGCCGCCGGTGATAAGATAGACTCCTTTTTCTCTCAATCTCGGCTTGCTTTGTCCTGCTTTGATTGCAGCACTTGATTCATAGATTTGGATCCAGCGATGGCTACCGCGATACGCCACAGTCACATCCATTGAATCCGACAAAAATTCGGTGATAATTTTATCTTCCAAAGCGAGCTCGCTTGACAATCCATCAAAATCAATGCTGCGACATGTGATATTGGGATATTCCTGGGGAATGACTTTGCACGCGCCAGGCAACGTTGCCTTATCCGGATTAATACTTTCTGTCCCTGTAACCTCTTGCAGATCTGTCGAAAGCACCTCGATTTTTATTGGCACAGTAATGTTCTGTTTTCCCAATGCCTGAGATATATAGATCATACTGTAAAAGCCCCTGTTTTGCAGATTATCAAACGATGCTGTCGTGAATTGGGAACCATTTTTTTGTGCAATATTCCAGAAATGGACAATTCGGTCGGGTATTTTTCCCCGCTCCATAAGCGATTGAAACAATGATTCGTAATCACCTTTTCGCTCGGGATTGATCGTAAAGACATGATCATTGATATTGTCAAATTGACTGCCTGCCATTACCGTCGTGACATCACACCCCTTTTTCACCAGCCGATTGACAATTCGTGAGCTCAAACCATTTTCATTAACGAAAAACAGCCAGCGATATTTTTGGTCTTTGAGATTTTGTTCACCGATCATAGTTGGCAAATCCACCCGTTTCCACGATGGCGAATAAAACCATCGGACTATCGGTTGCTTCCGGGAAGCATCATCTTTTAATTGCGCTGCCAAATGACGCTGGTCATCCTCCTCAACCCAATACCGTTGTCGCTCAAACGGATACGTCGGTGCTGGAATACGATGGCGTTGTTCATGGACATAAAATCCCTGCCAATCAATTTTTGCGCCAGCAAGCCAGAGCCTGCCCAGCGTGTTGAGCAGAAATTCAGCATCCGCCATTTTTTCTTTCGGATGACGAATCGATGATAGCATCACTCTTCCTGGTGTTTTGCTCGGCACTTGTCGCGCTAATGTGCTCAATGTGTTTCCGGGTCCGACTTCAAGAAAAATGCGATTCGGATCTTCCAGTAGCTCTTTGATCCCGTCGGCAAATCGAACGCCCTGGCGCAGATGCTGTGCCCAATATTCCGGATCAGTGGCTTCTTCGACAGTGATCCATGTTCCCGAAACATTAGACAGATAAGGCAGTTGCGGTGGATTCAGCTTGATCTTTTTCACTTCATCGAGAAAAGGCTGTAAAATCGGCTGCATCATTGGTGAATGAAATGCATGAGAGGTATGCAATCGCCGAAATTCTATTCCTTTTTCTGAAAGCTTTTTTTCCAATTGCTCTATCGCTTCAAACGTCCCGGAAATTACGCATAGCGATGGCGCATTCACAGCAGCCAAAGATAAATTTTCATTGAGAAATTGTTGAACATCTTTTTCATCAACAGGCACGCTCAGCATGGCACCAGCGGGCATGGACTGCATGAATCCTCCCCTTGCCGCGACTAACTTCAGCGCATCATCTAAAGAAAATACGCCGGACAAACAGGCTGCCACGTATTCACCGATGCTATGCCCGATCATTGCCTGCGGCTCGATTCCCCATTCCAACCACAATTTTGCTATCGCATACTCAATGGCGAAAAGGGCAGGCTGGGTAATATAAGTCTCATTGATTTTTTGATTTACTGCTTCTGCCGACATCCCCCCTGGCCCCATGCCCAGGCGGGCACTTCCTTCGGTCGCTTCAAAGGCGGGAACTGCTGGATACATCACATCTCTCAAATCCAGGTTTAAAATTGGCTTGAGGAATTCCGCACAATAGTCCACCTGTTCCCGAAAAGTTGGTTCGGTCTCATACAGTTCCCTGCCCATATTGACGTACTGGGCGCCCTGCCCGCTGAACATGAAAACAACGGATTGTTCGCCTTTATCGGCAGGATGGTAGCTGCCGAAGATTCGTTGGGGATCGTGCTGCTCTAGTACATTCTGGAGATCATTGATAGACTGAGCGAGAACGGTTCGGCGATGCTCCAATACCTTTCTGCCGAGGTGATATGTGAAAGCCAGATCTGCCAGGTTGACATTTGGATTTTTCTTGAGAAAATCTGCCAGGTTGGTCATCATAGTTGTGACGGCTGAATCTGTTTTCGCCGATAAAGTGATGAGCTGATATTTCCTGGATTTAGTCGATGGTTCAATCGCAGGAGCTTGTTCCATCACCACATGCACATTGGTTCCACCGATGCCAAATGAGCTGAGACCGGCGCGCCGTGGCGCTCCATCAGATTCCCATTGCTGTAAGGCTTTATTTACAAAAAACGGGCTATTTTTAAAATCTATCTTCGGATTGGAATTTTCATAATTCACTGCCGGTAGAAGCACTTTTTCTTTGAGCATTAGGGCAGTTTTAATCAATCCAGTCACGCCCGCAGCAGTATCAAGGTGCCCCACATTGGCTTTAACGGCTCCCAGGGCGCAGAACTGCTTTTTATCGGTTCGCTCCCGAAAAACCTGGGTTAATGCAGCGATCTCGATAGGATCGCCCAATGTCGTTCCTGTGCCATGGGTTTCGATATAAGAAATCGTGGCAGGTTCGACATTGGCAACCGCATGGGCCATAGCGACAACTTCTGCCTGCCCTTCCACACCTGGCGCGGTGAATCCCACTCGATTCGATCCATCGTTATTGCAGGCAGCACCGCGAATAATCGCACTGATGTGATCGCCATCTTTGATCGCATCAGACAGGCGTTTCAAAACAACCACTCCTACGCCATTGCCACCGACCGTACCGCCAGCCTCAGCATCAAAGGGACGGCAATGACCATCAGGAGATAGGATCATTCCTTCCTGATAAAGATAACCCTGCTTTTGCGGCAAAATAATAGTGGCTCCACCAGCCAGTGCCATATCACATTGAAAATTCGTCAGACTCTGATATGCCAGGTAAATTGCAACCAATGATGTGGAACATGCAGTTTGAACATCATAGCTGGGTCCCCTGAGATTCATTTTATAGGAGACGCGGGTGGTAAGGAAATCTTTGTCATTCCCAATCACATACTGGTAAATTTCTGCCGAGCTGAGCGAACGGAATTTTGATCGAAGCATGGATAGCATGTAAATATTGAGACCAACGCCGCCAAATGTCCCAATCAATCCATCGTATCGTTCTGCATCGTATCCTGCATTTTCCAGCGCTTCCCAGGCGCACTCCAAAAACAGCCGTTGCTGGGGATCCATTAGCTCTGCTTCCCTGGGAAAATATCCGAACAACGTCGCATCGAACTTATCAATATCTTCTATTATCCCACGCGCTCGAACATAATTCGGATTTTTAAACATCTCAGGCTTGACGCCAGCTTCCGCCAATTCTTCATCTGTGAAAAATGAAATCGATTCAACGCCATTTTTAATATTCTGCCAGAATTCATCAACATTCGATCCCCCCGGAAACCTGCCAGACATGCCAATAATCGCCACATCAAAATCACTGTAATAATCAGGGTTTTTCTCATCGCTCATCTATTCGCTCTCCATTTTCCGTATTGCCGAATTATCCAATTACCTGTCGTCGAAATACTCATTTATTTCATTATTTTGCTGTTCTTCATTCGTTGCCGCTGTGCTTGCAGGGCTTCCTTCTGTCGTAATACCCGCTGCTGTTTCGCGACGAACATCTCCTTTTGATTTTCCTTTCCAGCTAAATATTCAGAAAGGCTGTGAATTGTCGGATATTTGAAAATATCACTTATTGAAAAATCAGGTCTGACGCGCTCGGATAAAAGCGTATGTACTTTTGACGCCAATAACGAATGTCCACCCAATTCAAAAAAATTATCGTGCACGCTGATCTTTTCCACGTTGAGAACTTCCTGCCACAACTCTGCAATTATTTTCTCCAAATTAGTATCTGGTTGGACAACCGTCCTTTCTCGATTTATTTTCGACCGATCAGGTGGTGGCAGCGCTTTCCGATTCACTTTCCCGCTCGGCGTCAATGGAAATTCCTTCATTTCTAAATAAAGCGAAGGAATCATAAAATTGGGCAGCCTTGCTTTGAGGAAATTTCGTAAATCTTCGATGTTTAAATTTCGTCCAGCCTTTGCGATAATATAAGCGACCAATTGTGCATTACCTTCCTTGGCATCATACGCCTGTACTACTGCATTAAAAACATCAGGATGCCCACTGAGCGCAGCTTCAATTTCACCCAATTCAATTCTGAAACCACGAACTTTCACCTGCTGGTCGATTCTTCCCAGGAAATCAATATTCCCATCGGGCAAATAGCGTGCCCTGTCCCCGGTTCGGTACAGGCGATCCCCGGCAATCGAACTATAGGGATTCGGGATAAATTTGTTTGCTGTTAAATCAGGTCTATTCAGATAGCCTCGCGCTAACCCAACGCCGCTGATGCACAATTCTCCAGTTACTCCAATTGGAACAGGCGCCAAATTTTCATCCAGGATATAGAGCTGAAAATTTTGAACCGGTCTTCCGATTGGGGGACTCTCATCGTTATTATCAGGCACTTCAAACATCGAAGCACAGACCGTGGTCTCAGTTGGTCCATACGCATTAAAAATCCGGGGTATGGCTCGCCACCGGGAAACCAGATCTTTGGAACACTTTTCTCCTGCGGTAATAAGCACCTGCAAATCTGGCAGAGATTCCACAGGCAAGACTGCAAGGACAGACGGCGGCAGGGTGACGACGTTTATTTTATTGTCCCGCAATGTCGTCATCAAGCTCTTGCCAGGCGCTAAATTTTCGAGCGTCGCCAAATACAACGTCGCTCCATTGACCAATGCCATCACAACTTCCCAAACCGACGCGTCAAAACTCGGTGACGAAAATTGCAAAATTCGAGTCCCGATTTTTATGTCAAATGCTTGATGCTGCGCCACGGATAGATTGCACAATCCGAGATGGTTCAGCATCGTGCCTTTAGGTTTGCCAGTCGATCCCGAAGTATATATAATGTAAGAAAGATTGTCGCGATTAACTCCGCTCACTGGATTTGATCTTGTTTCCTGGGCGATCACGTCCCATTCTGAATCAAGGCAAATTGTTGGTACTTTAATTTGCGAACAATTTAAGTCAGACTTTTGCGTTGTTATCACTATTGATGCATGCGAATCTTCCAGCATAAATGACAATCTTTCGCATGGATAAGCTGAATCCAGCGGCAGAAAAGCTCCGCCGGCTTTAAGAACCGCGAGCATTGATACTATCATTTCGAATGATCGCTCCAGACAAATCCCAACGATTGTATCGGGAGTTACACCTCGTTTCTGGAGATAATGCGCGAATTGGTTCGATCTTTCATTCAGTTCTCGATAACTTAGCTGCTGTCCTTCAAAAACAACGGCAGGAAAGTCGGCAACGGTTGGAATTAATTCCTCGAACAACTCATGAATGCACTTCTGCTCTGGAAATATTTTCGCTGTTGCATTCCAGTCAACTAATACCTGCTTTCGTTCTTGATCGCTTAAAATTGGCACTTGCGAAAGCTGTCGCTCAGGATTGGCGACAAGGTTGGTCAACAACGTCTGGTAGTGAGCTATCATTCGCTCAATCGTAGCGTCATTGAAAAGGTCGATATTATATTGAATTGATACGATGCAGTCGTCGTTCGTCTCTGCGACCAACATCGTCAAATCGAATGGTGCAATTCGCCGCTCCAATCCTCGAGTAAATATCGGAATCGATCCCCAATTCATGCAACCACCACTTTCACCAATTGACAAAAACGCGACTCCATCGCTATCAACGAGTCGAGTCGTTTTTTGCATCGTAAATAAAACCTGGAAGATTGGCGATCTGCTTGGGTCCCGCTCGAGCATCAGTTGTTCCACCATGAGTGAAAATGGAAGAGCATCATGGTCTGACGCTTCCATCACGTTTTGATGTACTTGTTTCAAGAAATCTGAAACGCGCTCAGTTCCAGCACAACTCGCACGCAACGGAATTGCATTTACGAAATAGCCAACTGTTTTTAGCGTGCTGCGCTGTCTCCCGGCTTTGGGAGTCCCAACAATAATATCGGTTTGTCCAGAATACCGAGACAACAAAAGAAAAAAAGCTGAAATCAGCGCTGAAAAAAAACTAACCCGATTTGTTTTGGCAAGTGATTTGAGCGCAGCCACCACATCGTTGCCCAGGTACAATGCTTTTGAGCTACCCAGGTAGGTCTGCTCAGTGGGACGCGCTCGATCAAAAGGCAATGTTAAAACCGGTAATTCACCGGATAATTTTTCAAACCAGTATTTCTGCAGCTCGCTGCCTGCTGAGCCAGCTAACATGGCAGCTTGATTACGGATATAATCGGAATATTCAATCTCAATTGGTGCAAGTGCTGGCGCATTTTTAGATTTCAAAGCATCGTATAATATTCCGATCTCATTTATTAAAATCGCTAAGGACCAGAGGTCAGAAATAATATGATGATAATTAAACAGCACCACATAATTCTTAATTGACCGGCGAAGCACAATAACTCGAAATAATGGACCATGTTCTAAATCAAAAGGTCGCAGGGCTTCCTGATTCAGATGCTGGTTTAAGTAACTCTCACTCCATGAAGTTGCATCCGCAACTTTGAATTCAAAATCCATTGATTCATGTACCTGCTGCATCGGCTCACCATCGCGCGTCAAAAAAGTTGTCCGTAATGCTGCATGTCTCGCGACGATTAATTTGAATGTGGCGTAAAAAATTTCTACATCCAAATCTGTTGCAACCTCGATCGCACGAAAAATATGATAAGCTGGACTCTCTGGAGCAAGTCTTTGTAAGAACCACAATGCTTTCTGCCCTGGAGAAAGCGGAAATTCAGCAACGATCTTATCCTGACTTTTCTGTGATAAAGAACAGGGTCCACCAAATTCTTGATCCATCTTTGAATCAAAAACTTCAGTGATACCTGTTTCGCTCATTTGATCGCTCTCCTTTTTGCTAAGCGTTCACGTTGAACATCCATAGCCTTTCGTTGTTGCAAAGCTCGTTGCTGTTTCTCAATGAAAATGGGCTGCTTTTCCTTCTCTGCTGCAAAATACTGAGAAAGGCTATAAATCGTTGGGTATTTAAACAGATCAACAATCGAGATATCTTGCTTTAATTGTTCACAAAGCTGATTATGGACTTTAGCCATTGCCAGTGAGTGTCCCCCCAGGTCAAAAAAATTATCATACACTCCAACTTTTTCGAGCCTGAGCACGTCTTGCCAGATAGCGGCAATATTTTGTTCGATCTCTGTTCGTGGTTTAACATACGTTGCGTCTGTTGCTAATTTTAAATCATCCGGCTGTGGAAGCGCTTTTCGATCAATTTTACCGCTTT
>JALOPY010000515.1 GCA_025453735.1 bacterium
GATCCATTGGCTTTAGAAATAATGACTAATGGGATTGAGATTTAGGTATTTTCAATTACGGTTATCAAGGCGACTTATCCGTGCACGAAATATTCTGAATATCGAAATTCTAAAATCAAAATCATCTCACATCATACCTCACCAACAACACAAACGTCACAAAAAAAATAATTCCAGTATAGGCAACGTAGATGATCAAATAAATCAATACCGACGAAAACCGCTCAGCAAGCGACATGGCTTGTTCTTCAAATAGCGGCACTTTTTCAAATGTGACTGGTTTTCTCGTGGTCGATACATCTTCCCTGGGATTGTACCAGTGGGGGCTATCAGGATCGCTCATGTCCAGGTCTTTGAAAAAGCTCAACAATTGGCTTTGATAGATAAGCATGTCGTTCCACACTTTTTTGAAACGGGCATAGCCACCGCCAACGACCGACTCGGTCATATATTCAAACAGCGCCAGTGGCGAAAGCGATGTCAAATAACGAGTTCTTTCAAACTGGCGAAACATAGCTTGATAATATCCATCCCGAATAAGTTTGGCAGCTTCCAATAGTTTCATTTGCAAATCAGCCCGCATGCGATGTTCTGGCGCAAAGGGGAGACTGCTGTTCATTGCCCAGCTTCCTTCGGGAGCATTGCGATTGATATCGTCAAACGCCTGGCTGATTTTAGCTTGAATAACATTTTCTTGTTCAATGGCAAAAATCTTCCTGGCAAAAAAGGCGCTGGAGTTGGGGATGACGACCGCAAAGATCAGCCAAAAGGTGAGGGCAATGAGCAAGCTGATATTGGAGTTCTTCACCAAAACGGAAGATAGCAGTCCAAATGCAGCCATACTTGAAATCAATAATAATTGCAGCAGCAGAAATCCCGCCCCCTCTAAAACGAATTGCCCCGATAGAGCGACCTGATTGGAAATGAGGATAATCAGCACGCTGAAAATCATGCCAATTACGGTGATCAGCATGGTGGTGGTAATGGCGCTCGCATATTTTCCGAACAGCAATGTCCCTCGCGAGAGTGAATTAGATAACGTGATTGCCAATGTCCTGGTTTCTTTTTCGCCCGAAACAGCATCAAAAGTAAATAACAGTACAATAAAGCTGATGATAAGCGTGGCAATAAAAGACCAGTTCAATTCCTGAAATTGATAAAGAAACGGATTGGTGCTGCCGCTCCGGTTAACAAATGAAAAGACATTATAAGCGCTAAAACTAATGGCATTCGGCAAATATTTTTCTTTGCAGTCCGAGATAAAGCCATTGCTCCGAGGCGCCAATTGGTACGATCGTTCGTTGGTCGCCAGTTCACTCGCATTGGCTTGAATGTCATTTTTGATAGTCTCAATGAACTGATGGTGAATTTCGCCATAATTTTGAACCCTGGTTTGATAGCCTTTGATATAAGAAAGCGTGCCGATGACAAACACACCCAGGATCATCACGAAGGCGATCTGAAAACGCAGGCTGATCAGATTATGCTGGATCTCACGTTTATAAATGGTTTTGAACATAGCTCACCTCACATCATACTTGATAAATGCTAAAAAAGAGAAGTAAAAAAGGAGAACGCAGCCAATGAATATTATTCCAATCTGGATGAGCACCGAAGATAAGCCACCGAACAAGAACTCATTTTGTGGCTGGAATACTGGAACATCGGAAATATCCAGGTAATTATGATCTTCAGGCTTTTCACCTGGAATAGCAACCTTCGCTAGCTTTTTAAAAGAAAGCCTCCAATCATTCTGTTTAGCGCTCCAGGCGTCCAGTTCAGCCATCGATTTGAATTCCTCTCCTGTTCGTCTTCTTACCAATTCATCGGCTGTCATAAAAGATGCAGGCTCCTGAGCAGTAAAATAGCGATACGAAGCAAACATATTTTTATCCTGAAGGAAGCGAACAAAAGTTGCTCGATACGCACGAGCCTGATCCATAAAACGTTGATGCCAATGAGAATCTGTCTGGCAAAGGGAAGCAGCGATGGAGCGAAACATGGCTGATGGAGAAATCCATGAGATTTGTTCGGCAAATTTGCGCTGCCGCTCCAGGCTCTCCAGATAAGCTTGTTGAAATGCCCATTTTTTATCGGCATAGTCGATCCGCAACGGTTCTGAAAACATTTTGCTCAAGCGATACCACTCAAAATAAGATTTGGAGCAGCCATAACATTCGAGCCCGCCATCCTTGTCACTTGATGAATACCAGTTCATCCACCAATCTGGCTTTTCGAGAGATTTGGAATAATCCCTCGATTTAGTATTGAATTCTTTTTCCAATTCTTTAATGGATGAATTCAGCGTTTCCCGAGATTGAACCTGAATAAAATTTTCAGCTAAATAAACTGAAAGGTTGGGCACGATGAACACAAAGAAAACCCAGAAGAACAAACAGACAATGACGCTGGTGATGGAAGATTTGATTCGGGTTGAGATAAACAGCCCGATGAAAATAAAAATTGAAAGATAGAGGATGCTGGCTAAAAACAGCAAAATGACTCTGCCCCAATCATGAGCTGAAAAGGAAATATCTGTTGAGAACAGGATGATGAGCGATCCCAATAGATAACAGAAAATCAAAATCGGGAGCAATGTCAGAAAAATGCCTGTCACTTTGCCAGCGATAATTTTGGCTCGGCTGATAGAATTGGAGAGTTGCATTTTTAGCGTGCCGTCCTCTTTTTCCCGTGGACAAATATCATAGCTAAAGATGAATGCCAGCAGCGACATGATGATAATAACAATGGTGATAAAATCCATCGAAAAAAAAGCGCCGAGGAACGGATTATCCTGAACTGCTGACTTGCCTTCCGCAAACAGCGGTTTTTCGCCCAGCCAGATTTTAATCCGATTCCCGACATTGGGTCTTATGCCTCGGCAGAACACGCTCAACGGTTCTGGGGCTTTAACGATTTCAGGTCGCAGCATGGAATAGACTCTGACCTGCTTCATTGCCTGTTCCGCATTATCCCTATCGAGCTGATACAGCCGCACCTGATCGTTATAATCATCCAGATTGATGACGTTGCTGAACGGGATGAGAAACAGGCAGAGAATAAATCCGACGATAAATCGGGCTGAGATAATGTTGGATAGAAAGTCTTTTTTTGCGATGTGCCAGAGCATGATTATTACTCCTTAGAGCATGTTTATATTTGTAAAAGAATCCAAAACTCAAAAATCAAAATTCAAATATACTAGTGGTTTTTAGTTTTGTATACAAAATAAAATTTTATGCGGAGCAATTGTATGCAATAAGAATTTTGAAAT
>JALOPY010000516.1 GCA_025453735.1 bacterium
CGTGCCAATGGATTTCAGCTCATAAATCGACCAGACGCCAGCGATGGACAGCATCAAAGCTAATATCAAAAATCCCGATAAAATTTTCAATCGTAATTTCATTTCAAGTTCTCCTGTTTGACCTTGATCAGGCAATTTCAATTTATATGGCTACATCTCTTTCTTCACTTCGATAAAAAATTTCTTTTTTCAAGAACAACGCCATACCAAAAGTCAAGGGACCCAATCGTCCGATGAACATCAGAATGGTGACGATAATTTTTCCTAAGTTGGTCAAGGCGGATGTTATTCCCATGCTAAGGCCGACTGTTCCCAGTGCCGAAGCGGCTTCAAACACGATAGGCTCAAAATCAAACGATTCTGTCAGAGTCAAAAAGTAAATGCCAATCAACAGGAATGTAATATAGAAACAGACACTGGCAATGGCAGTCCAGACCCGTTCAAAAGGAATTTCGTTCCGCCAAAAGATTACTCTGGATTCTCCCTTTAAGATGGTTCGCATCACACCGATCATGGCTGAGAAAGTGGTCGATTTCAAACCGCCACCAGTGCCAGATGGCGAGGCACCGATGATCATCAAAATCGTTAGCGCCAGCATCGTTGCCCTGGCAATATTCGCAATGGGTATGGTATTAAAACCGACAGTTGTCAATGCCGTCATCGCTTGAAAAAATGAAGCCAATAACCTCTGATCTGGAGGGGATGCTTGAATCGATGGTTCAGTTATAAAGATATTTATCGTTCCAACAATGCTGAGCCAGAAAGTCGTGTGCAAAATTATTTTGCTGGTCAGAGTGATATTTTTGATTTTGCCTTTTATTCTGCGCCAGACATCCACAAAAACGATGAATCCGATGGCGCCGCTGTAGCTCAAAATTGATATGACCAGATTGAGCCAGAAATGATGATGAAACGATTCAAAGCTATTGTTATAAATGCTGAAACCAGCGGTACAAAAAGCCGATACGCTATGAAATATCGCACTCCAGAAGGATTGGGGCGCGTTCGATGATCGAAAAATGAAAAATAAAAAAACCGCACCTGTTAATTCGATAATCAGGGTAAACCCAATGACGCTCTTAATAAACTTATCGATTCTAAAATTTTTGGGAAGGCTAAATACTGTCTTAGAAACCTTTTCTCGTTCTGGGGATAGATTTTTTTTGCTCGAAAGAATGACAAACGATCCGAACGTCATGTAGCCAATTCCACCAAGCTGGATTAAAATAAGTACGATCAATTCGCCCCAAAAACTGTAGCTATCAGCAACACTGACCGTGGCTAATCCAGTTGTTGACACGGCCGAAGTAGCAGTGAATAAATTATCGATGGCTGGTACTTTGGTGGATTGAGAAAAAGGCAGTGATAATATCAGCCATCCTAATGTGATGTAGGAGAGGTAACCGAACAGAACGGTTTTTATAGGATCGAGACTTTTGAAAAAATTTTTGATATCTTTGATTAATGGCATCTTGCACCTTTACTATGATTTTCGGAATCAGCTTTATCAGGGCCGATCAAATCTGAGCCACCAAGCTTTTGATCAATCCCTTCGCCTGGAATTTTCCTTTTTAAAAAAACATCCTGTGAATGTTCGGTCCATTGCAATTTCATGGTTTTCTTGCCACTATTTTTATCTCCTCCGGTGTCAACTCATAAAGTCAAAGATGCCGATCACGCTACTGACACACCAACTGGTCGATCTGGCAATCGATTTAGCCTGCTTCAGCGTGCTTCCATCTCTTAGCCGGTTGATTCACCGCCGGCTTATCCACCGACAATTATTTATTTGATGATCAAGAGTTTTTTCATGCAATGGAAATCCTCTGCTTTCATTTTCAGAAAGTAACAGCCGTTGCTGACAGGGCGACCTGAGTCATCCTTCCCATTCCAAATGACCTTATGTATCCCCGGTTTCACAACATCGTGAACCAGAACTCTAACTTGTTCTCCCCGAGTATTATAGATGACAATGACTGCTTCTGATTCATGCGCCACGGCAAACTGAATCGTGGTTAAAGAATTAAAAGGATTCGGATAGTTGTGAGAAAGCGAAAATAATAATGGTGGTGCCAGATGAACCTCAAGCGATGCGGAATATCTGTACGCGCCGTTGTTATCGATCTGCTTTAGACGATAAATATATTCTCCAATATCCAGATTTTTATCGCAGTACGAATACGTATGCGGCTCGGTCGTCGTCCCATTTCCCTGAATGAAAGCAATTTTAGAAAAATAATGATCATCAGAGCAGCGTTCGATTTCAAATCCAAAATTGTTGGATTCGGACAAAGTCACCCAGATCAGGGATACATCATTGCTATTAACTGTTGCCTGAAATGATGCCAATTCAACTGGCACGACAAATTGACGGGAATTCCCGCCATAGGCGCCCATGTCATTTCTGATCGTCCCCATCGCGGGCCAGAGCGCAAATCCGGCATGGTCAGGATCTTCTGAATCGTTGTATTCGAAACCCGGATTGCCGGCATCGATGCAGGGCGATTGTTCTTGTAAAATATATTTTAAGCCATTCGAATGAGTAAAAAGGGGATCAGTCGCAATGTTGCCTGGTCCCCAAATAATTTGGTTACGTTGATAAGGGTATCCGATAATTGGCCAGCTCTCATACAAATATGTTGTACGGATATCGGAATACTCAAATTCAATAGTATTATTCTCATCTATATGAATGTCTAAATTATCCCCTTCATTTGTCCAGAGGATGGAATTTTTAAAGGTAATATCATTATCAAACCTCAAGTACATAAAACCACCCAAATTTTGACCATCAACATTGTTGGCTACAGTAATATTTATAAATGTGGGAGAAGAGGTTCGGCTATGCAAAAATGCCCCATTTGAATTGGCACTATTTTTATAAAAAAGTGTATTTTCAATGATAGGCGATGATTGATCTAGATATAAAGCGCCTCCACCATCCGAGGCATAATTATTTTCGATAGTCGTAAATTTTAAAGAGGGATTAGCCAGCAGACAATAAATGGCGCCTCCATAAAAAGCCTTATTATTAGCCAATCGAGAATTCGCGATTATCGGAGCTGACGAATAGATCGATATTGCACCACCAGAATCAATATTTCCTGGATTACCCTTGCTATCAGTAATGACACAATACGCCAGCGTATCGTCATCGCCGCTATTTCGGAATTCCAATCCGGACCATCCTTCCGCTGAATTCAAAGCATGAAAACGGATCGAATCGGATAACGCTCCTCTGGCAATCAACTGAGCATAGGTATCTGTTGT
>JALOPY010000517.1 GCA_025453735.1 bacterium
CTGAACGACATCCACCGAAGCAACACTTGTTTGCCATTGCTTAGATTCACTGGAATTCCAGAATTCAATTGCTGGGACAGCCGATCCTTTGGTATTTCGATTTTTAGCAAAGACTGCTGCAGATCAATAAAATTAATTGTGTTAGATTCCACCACTTCTTTTTGCTTTGAAATCCTTTAAGTAAAATGGCTCGAGTTTATCGATATCTTCAAACTCATTATTTAAAAATTTATCATATCCCAGTAAGGCAATGAAATATCCGCTTGCCAGGCAATTTGCCGGGGGAGCGATTTCAATAAAATGTTCCAATTTTTCTGTAATAAATCCAGATAAATTTTTCATGCCGACATTGATTATCAGCGTTTTCTGGGTGATGAATCGTTCAAGCTGATCGAGCGCAATGACCTGGTAGTCAGTTTTTCGAATTGCTTCCCCTTGTTCAGCATGATATAAAGCTGTGTAAGCTTCATCGCCCTGGGCTTTCACCAACGGACAAATCTGGTGCGGGTAAAGACCAGCCTGAAACGCCAACGCGTCTAATGACGATACTGAAACGACAGGTATGTTCGCCCCAAAAGCCAATCCTTTAACAGCCGCAAGACCAATCCTCAGTCCGGTGAAAGAGCCGGGTCCTGTTCCAACAGCAATGACCGCGATGTCGCTAAGTTTCAGACTGGCATCGATTAGCACGTGATCAATGGCATCAATCAATTTCTCCGCATGAGCACGTCGAATATTCGATTCGTTACCAATTTCATGGATTCAGAATTTCCCAATTTCTCAGAATTATAGAGCCAAATAATTTCACATCTATTTTCCTCAAGTTTTCCTTCGCCGGTTCAAAAAAGCCTTCCAAAAATATTTCGATGCGATTCGGCGGCAACAACGAAGCAATTCGCTCTGCCCATTCGATCAGGCAAATGCCATCGCCAAAAAAGTATTCCTCGTAGCCCAGGGCAAAAATTTCCTGCTCCGAATCGATGCGATACAGGTCAAAATGATAGATTGGATATTTAGCCGAATATTCATTGATAATCGTGAACGTCGGGCTGGTCACAATATCCTGACATCTCAGCCCGTTGCAGATTCCCTGAATTGTTCGTGTTTTTCCACTGCCCAATTCACCAAAAAAACCGATCACATCGCCAGGGACAAGATGTGCAGCGATCCGTTCGCCCCAGGCAAATGTCTCTTGCTCGTTATGAGATAAGAATGAAAAATCCACCTGATGTCACATTTCCAACATGTTAATAATATTTTCAAACTATTCGATTTTATGCTTTTCAATTACTTCGCTTCTAATTTTATTATGGGTAGAATCATCTCCTCCATCGAAACGCCGCCATGCTGAAAACTGTCTTTGTAATAATTCAGAAAGTGATGATAATCCGTCGGGTAAACAAAATAAAAGTCTTCTTTGGCAATCAAATAATTCGTATTTAAACCACGGCGGGGGAGCTTAAAATCCAGGGGATTTTTCACATTGATGGCATACTTGGAATCGCATTTTAAGCTTCTGCCAAATTTGTAACGCAAATTTGTCGATGTATCCCGATCTCCAATAACCTTTGCGCCGCGCAAGCTCCGGACGCTGCCATGATCTGAGGTAATTATTACCGTGCTGCCGGTCGTGGCTAATTTTTTCAAAATTTTCAGAATTATCGAATGTTCAAACCAGGAGAGCGTGAGCGAGCGGTACGCTGCTTCATCAGGGGCAATCTCTTTCAGAACTTCGGAATCGCTGCGGCTGTGAGCTAAGAAGTCGATAAAATTTAAGACGATGGCTAACAATGGCGTTTGAGCATACGTTGTAATATTTTTGTACAAATTCTTCGCTTCATTCTGCTCCAGAATTTTCAGATAGCGCACAGGCTGACTTAATTTAACCTGATAAGATGCCAACTGGTATTCTAACAATTGATGCTCATAGCGATTTTGACTGGTCTCATCTTCTTCGCCTTTCGCCCAAATTTCACTGTAACGCTCGCTGAAATCGTAAGGGAATAAACCTGAAAAGATCGCGTTGCGAGAGTACGGTGTCGCGGTTGGCAGAATTGAAAAATAATAATCCCTGGTTATTTGATAATATGGGTAAAGCAGTGGTTCCATGGTCAGCCATTGATCGAGCCGCATGTTATCGATCACGATAAAAACAACGTTTTCGGTTTCTTCAATGAGTGGGATCACTTTTTTGGCGATCAGGTCAGTCGAAAGCATGGGGCGTTTTTCACTTTCCAGCCAATCCTGGTAATTCCGCTCAACAAATTTGCCGAATTCGATATTACAATCACGTTTCTGATCCAATAATGTCTGCCGCAGCCCCACTCCTGAGTAGCGGTCCAGTTCCACGTCCCAACCAGTCAGTTTAACATAAAGGTCGATCCAATCCTGCACCTCCAGTGGATTCATTAACAATGATGAAATCTCATTGAACTGCTGCACATAATCCCGGGAAATTCGCTCGGTCTCGATCTTTTTGCTTTCCAAGATTCGTTTGCACGACAGCAGAATCTGGGAAGGATTTACCGGCTTGGTCAGGTAATCATCGATCTTGCCGCCAATTGCCTCCTCCATCAGCATTTCTTCTTCATTTTTGGTTATCATAATCACCGGCAGTGACGGATTAATTTCCTTCATCTTGGTCAATGCGGTTAAACCATCCATACCATTCATCATTTCATCGAGAAGGATAATATCAAAACGCTGATCCTGGATGAGTGAGAGCGCATCTTCGGCATTCGTCACCGGGGTTATTGCATAACCTCGCTCCTCCAGGAAAATAATATGAGGTTTCAATAGCTCGATCTCGTCATCTACCCACAATATTCTTTTTGTATTTCCACTCATGCCGTAACGTCATTAAAAATTATTGCGACTTAGTCAGATTGAAACGATAGCGGAGTGCGATCCCTTTATTGATCGCAGGTCTCAGGGCATAAAGGATTTGCACTCTTCTGTCATAAAATCAGGTATTGAAAACCTGACCTGACTAAGCAGAATTAATTGTCTTTTAGTTTTATCCGACATCAAAATAAGAATTTTTTCCCACGATGTCAATGGGAATTATCGGAAATTTCTTTGAGATAGTCAGAAAATTTCAACCGCGGGTTCGTAATCTTTAATCGCCTGAAAAAATTCTGGAGGCAATCGTTTCACTTTTCGCTGTTGATAATCAAAACCCACCATTTCGGTATAGCCGGTGGCGATCGCTTTTTCATCATTTTGATTCGCGACGATTAAATAGTCAAATATGAATCGTGTCGCTTTGATCGAGGAGATCCGGACAAATATTTTTAAACGATCCCCCCAAAAGGCTTCTGCTTTAAAATGAACATGCGCCTGGCTCATAATCAAGCTGGTATCGCTGCCGATCGATATTTCAGAATAACCAAACTGCTTTAAATAGCGCAGCCTCGCCTCTTGAAATAATGACAAATAGCGATCATTTCCCAAATGACCACCATAATTAATATCGCTGATCTGAATAGCAACTTCAGTGCTGAATTTAAATCTTTCGATCATTGCTAATTTTAGCTTTAGAGACGTGAATTAAATAACTGTCCCAGTTACGAATGATCCTTGCTCATAGAAAGGCAAGATTTCTTATCAAATGAGCAACTTAATTAATTCACAGTCCTTAAAATTCTCCGATAATACTTAGTGTATAATTTCTGATTTCCCCCATGCTTCGTTCAATTTCGGTGTAATAATAATCGAGCGCGTTATTGATAGCCATTTGAAAATCGATATTGGCAAGGTGATAGATCAGCCGGAAATTCCAGACTTTTTGCGGCACCCGATCATCA
>JALOPY010000518.1 GCA_025453735.1 bacterium
TGAGCCATATAGGTCACATTTTCAATCCCGGCATCGAGCGCCACGAGCTGCATGAATGGAGTTTTTGGCGCGTAGCAGAGCACGATCCCAATTTCTTTGACCTGTTGCGCTCGCTGGCGGGCAAAGTCGTAGTCTGGCTCGAAATGCATGTTCTCATAAAGGTAGCGAAAGGCAGGCAGATCGCGCTCATCTTTGACCAGATGTTCGATTGGCGCTTCGGTGAACGATTGCGGCAGCCATTGCCAGCAGGAGAGCAACACGCCTTTGGGAGTCTTGTATTCCAGATAGCGGCGATTGCCTTGACGCCACTCTTTCTGTTTGACATGTTCGATGTGCGTCGTGAAAGGAAAATATCCTTGCAGATAAAATCCCACGCCCAATGCTCGATGCCAGTCAAGATACGCGTCACTGCGGACAAAATCTTTTGGCGCCTCACCTTTGCCAATCCTGCCCGCTGCCCAGTAATCCAGATCGCCAAACCAGGGAACCTGATCCGGTTGCTGCCCGCTCAGGATATTTAAAATTCGTTCTCGTGGTGACAAGTCTTCTCCAATTTATTCCATCATTCAGCATTCCACAAATTCATTACTGCAACACTCCATTTCTCCACCACTCCATCACTCCCCAAAATTCCCTTCCCTGTCGACCTTGCTCCATTCCTCAAACACTGCCAGTGCTGTTTCAGGATTAGCGCCTGCTCCGAATTCAAATTGGGCGATGATTCCACCTTTGGGATCGTAAAGGTGCTGAGCCACTTTTCGAACTGCACTTCTGCCATCCTGGGGATTGGCTGAAGGGAGAACGTGCTGTCGGTCGATCTCGCCCCAAAACGTGATTTTGCCTTTGGCATTTTTTTCGAGCTGATTAAAATCCATGCAGAACAATTGGGAATTGATCGCATCGACGCCCACTTCGATCAAATCGTCATAGATTTCCAGAATATGTCCATCCGAATGCATGAATGCAAATTTTCCATGCGCATGGGCAAGATCGCAATAGTCCTGGTACAGGGACTTGAAAAGCTCTCGCCAGATTCGGGGTGGGATTAAAAGCTGGTTTTGCGATCCCCAATCATCCATGAATGAAATGGCATCGACATCGGTTTGCACCCAGAATTCCAACTCCTTCATATAAAAATCATGAATCAAGCGGAGCAAATCTGCGCCCCCTTCTTCAGGCATCATCACATCGATCATGGCATTTTCCGTTCCCCGGAGAAACTGATATCGTTCCCACGGCCGTGGACAGCAATTGGCAATGACAAATTTATCAGTGCTTTCGTAAAATTGGCTGATGCTTTTTTTCGCTGGATGGAAATTTTCTGGCAGTTGTTCATACGGAGGCTGAACTTTTTTCCAGTCTTCAATATTCGCAACGAGAGGCGCTTTCACTTCCCCGATGACGCCATCCTGATAATTGACAAATTCACAGCCCCATTCGTCGGTGTAATTCCCGGCTTTGTACGGATCGCCTTTGACTCGCTTCGATGGAGCGTAAAAATATTGTGTTGTTACAAAATCAGTGGGAAATCTTCGCTTGATTTCTTCGATAGCTCCTGGGTATCGTTTCGTTGCCCAGGGCAGCACCCATAAATCTCTGGGAATCCGTTCGGGACGTTCAAATTTCAGGCATCGTGTGACCAGTTCTCGTGATGATTGCGGCATAGATTTTTTCCTTATGATTTTTAAGTTTGAAACGACAAGATTGAATCAAAAAGCGGTTGCCTTCACAATGAGAAGCGGAGTGAACGGAGTATAAAAGGAGTTTTGGAATTTTTCCAAAAAAAATCTCCGTAAGCCTCTGCTTCCTCCGTTGCTCATTGTAAAGTTTTATCAGAGTATTTTTTTCAATAACTTTGAAATTTCATTCAGAAAAAAATAGTGCAGCCGGGATCTGCTGTTTCGCGAAATCGCCGCCTTTGAAATAAACCTCCAATCCTAATCCGCCTTTTTTTTGAAAAAATTCCACAACAATTTTATGCAAGCCTGCTTTCAGAGCAATTTTTCCGGATTCCTCCCGCACTCCGTGCAGACCGTCATTGGTGATAATCAGTTGGTCGCTCACAAATAGTTTGGAGCCATCATCTGAATTGGTGAAAAATGTATAAATGCCATCGGATGCAATTTTGATAAATCCTTCAAATCGGAGTCCAAAATTCTCTTTTCTTGGCGATGGCTTCAAATTGATTGCATCAGCATTTTTGGAAAACACAGGAGTCAACGTGGAAAAGTCGGGCAGGACATCCCATTCTCCTTCATAATAATTAACCATCATTCCAGGCGTAACACTTGCGATGGGAGCAGGATCATTTAAGCTCACTTTTGTGCAGGCAAAACTGGTGGTGAGGCTTTGCTTGCCATCAGCCCAGAACGAGGCTGCTTTCACCTGAGTCGTGTTCTGCAAGAAAATTGGTTCGGAATAGCGCGGCGATTTTCGGGTTGGCTCGGTTCCGTCAAGCGTGTAATGGATTGCTCCATCCTTCGAGCTTTTCATTTCGATACGAGCGTGATCGAGAAAAATATCATCCTCAGAAATGATCGCTGGCGAAAAATAACCCTGGTGAATTAGCCGAGCTGTCTCCGGATTTATTTTGATGATTGCTCGATCGTAGGTCATCAAGCCATTCACCTCGATTTCGACATCCGTCGTTTGGGTGTAGATTGCGGCGCACAAACCTTCGTCAATCATGGGCAACAATTTTCGAGTCAAATCTTCATAAGCGGATGTCAATGCCTCAACATTCTGGAAGCCGCGATAGCCCCAATTCTTTTCTTTGCGCCAGGTGTGATCCGAAATTGGCAGCCCGAGTCCGCCATACTCGCCCAAAACAGCCGCGCGGTTCGGCTCATTTTCTGGCCTTCCAGGACCGGGATAGCGATGAATGTCATTCACATCGCCAACGCCGCGATCGGTCCAGCCGCTGGCATTGTTCACCAGCCGGGTCGGATCGTAACTCTTGATCCAGCGTGCGATGCCTTCGGTCTCGAATTGTCCCCATCCTTCATTAAATGGCACCCACATCACGATGCTGGGATGATTGACCCGCGCATCGATCATTGCTTTCAATTCGGCTTTGAATTGAAATGCCGATTCCTCGGAGCGCTGAATGTCCGGATCGTTGCCGCCAATATATTTATCGCCGGATGGCATGTCCTGCCAAACCAGCAAGCCCAATTTATCGCACCAATAATACCATCGATCCGGCTCAATTTTGACATGTTTTCGAGCGCAATTAAAACCCAGT
>JALOPY010000031.1 GCA_025453735.1 bacterium
GAGGACAGCCGTCGCCCGAACAATCCACATTCCCAATCCAAGTACACTTACTCGGGACGCCAAAGAAAGTGCGCCAATCAACGCACCAATGCCAGCCGCTGCCATCAAAAATCCCAGCGTGTGAGGTCCGCCATGCAAAATATCTTTAGCAAAAATAGGCATCAAAACCGCATAGGACATTCCCATCAGACTGACCAGACTGAGCAGTAATAAAATCGCTCGGATCGGCACAAAGCCAAAGGCATAGCTGAAGCCTTCTTTTAAATCCCGCCACCAATGAGAATTCTTAGGGGTAGCATTTTTAGGGTTGACATTCATCGCCAGCAGTGCCGCAATGACCGCACTATAGCTAAGGCCATTGATTAGAAAACAGATTCCCTCGCCGACCGCAGCAATCAATATCCCAGCGATGGAGGGACCAATTAAGCGGGCGCCATTGACCATTGACGAATTTAAAGCAATCGCATTGCCGTAGTCCTCTTTTCGTTCCACCATCTCCGTCATAAAGGATTGCCGCACAGGAACATCCATGGCGTTAATAAAACCCAACAGGATGCTCAGAATGATAATATGCCAGATCAAAATGAAATCGGCGAGCACCAAAATCGCCAGGATCAGCGCTTGTATCATCGCCAGCACCTGGGTCAGAATCATCAAACGGTGTCGATTCATTCGATCGGCTAGCACGCCAGCAAATGGCGAAAAAAGAAACGTCGGTAATTGTCCTGCGAATCCGACAAATCCTAATAGAAAAGCAGAATTGGTCATTCGATAGACTAACCAGCCCAGGGCGATTCGTTGCATCCAGGTGCCGATGAGCGAAATGCTCTGACCAACAAAAAACAATCGGAAGTTTCGATAACTTAGCGCTCGAGCAATTGATTTGAATCGTGAGTTAATTTTAGGTGCTGTTTTTCCATGTTCCATTGAAACTTTTCTTTCTGCAACAAGTTTTTTCTAACAACTGACGAAACATATAACCTTTCATGACAGATCTTTTTCTATGATAAAACAGATAGCTTGCTTTGTATTAGAAAAAAACCCTTTCGAGGATTGAACGCCCATGAAAGGGTTTCCAACAATACAAATTCAGCTCAACGGCATTGCAGATCAAAAAGCGTTCCCAGGATACACGCCAGAAAGTGATTAAAGATTCAATTTCACCAGCAAAAAACGCATCGGTTTTTACCATCTGAAATTTTTACTTTTTGAATATTGAAGCAAAAAAATCAAACAGCCGTTCAAGAAAATTGCGATCCCTGCCTGATGGAATATAAACATCATCGGTTTCATCCACATAAATAATCCCGTCACCATCCTCATCAACCAATCCACCATCAGAAAAATCGTCTGAGGGAATGCCTGAGCCCGGGACCGTTACTGAAGAAAGTGCCGATCGAAAACGATCCCAATCAAAATAGCGACCAGGATCAGGTTTGTGGGGCGATATTTCCTGATGTCCCCGGATCAAATCTATAGGGATATGAAATCGCTGCATTTTCTGCTTAACCAGCCAAATCAGCGCTTCGTACTGGAAGGAGGTGTATTGCACCAGAGCGCCATCACCTTGCAGCTCGATTCCGATACTCCAGCGATTGATGGTTTCTCTCAAAACGCCATCGATCTCCCAACTGCTTTTACCGGCATGCCAGGCAGTATCCTCGTCCCTGACCATCTGGACAATTGGTCGCTCCTCACGAGCAATGACATAATGCGCAGAAGCCTGGTTTGTCGAACGCCAGACAGCCGGCTTAAACCAGCTTAGCGTACCTTCGAAGCTATTGACTTGTCCATTCGTGCTTCCAGTATGATGAATAATGATCATTTTATTGGCAATTTTCCCTGGATCAAAAAATTGGCTTTCTATCCATTCGATTTGCATTGGGAACCTCCTGTTTCATTCAATAGTCATGTCGATTGTAAAACCTCAGTCTCGGGTGTATAAATCTGGTTTCTGGCAGAAACCAGTTTTATTTTCCACCTGTAAGTGAGCTTCTACTGTCGATTTATTATTAGACTTGCACTTTTTATGCTCGAAATAATTTGGTAATCTCATCTTGATGGAATTCTGGTAGATCGATTTCCGATTCATTGCCGAGAAGTTTGACACCATATTCACTTGCCATAATCTTGCCGATATTCTTAATGAGGATTTGTTTCTGTCTAAAATCATCAATGATCTTTTGCGTGTAATGCGGATCGACAACGACGAGCAACGCGCCTGAAGCAATAGCGCCCATGGGATCAATATTAAACTGATCGCAGAGCAGCTTAGATTCGGGAAGAATCGGAATTTCATCTTCAAATATTTTCATTCCAAAACCTGTTGCGGTCGCCAGTTCATGAAGTCCCATTGCGAGTCCACCCTCGGTTGGATCATGCATCGCATGAACCCCTCCGACTTGCATAACAGAGCGTGAATCATTCAACACACTAATCCCCGGATGATAAATAAAATTCTTGCATTTATCGACCAGATCGTCGGAATAAATTTCAGCAAGTTTTTCACTTTTCTCCTGTGCGATAATTGAAGTCGCTTCGATGGCGATCCCCTTTGTCAGCAGAATATCGTCTCCTGGAGTCACATTTTTGCCGCTGATGAGCGAGTCCTTATCCACAACTCCTAACATTTGTCCAATAACAATGGGACGATTAATACCAAAAGTAACTTCCGTATGTCCCCCACAAAACAATATATCCAGCTCCTCGCATGCATTATTTATCTGGAAAAATATTTTATCAATCATCTCCTTTGTTGCGTATGCCTCTGGCAACAAGATAGTTGCCAAAAACCAGCGTGGGATTCCGCCCATACAGGCAATATCATTGGCATTGATATTGACGGCATAATATCCAATATTTTCGGTTACAAAGGTGATGGGATCAGTTTTCGCAATGAGATAAAAATTGCCCTGATCGATTACTGTGGCATCAATTCCAACTTTAGGCGCAACGACCACAGTTTCATCAATCGTTATGTACTTCGCCAGTAGTTCTGATAGAAACTTCGGATCCAGTTTTCCGAGCGGCAGATGATTTCGACTTTCACTCATCGGATTATCTCAGCACTATTTATTTTAAAGTCTTCATCCTTGGATTGTCTATTTCATAACAGCAACTTTTTGTTTTTAAAATAATACAGAAAAAGCAAAATTGCAAGATATTTTTTCAAATCTAAGTAAAACCTCAGTCTCGGGTGTATAAACCTAGAAACCGGGTTTATTTTCCACCTGTAAGTGAGCTTTTACAAATCTAATTCAGAGCATGATTAAAATCCAGAAAAGCCTATTTATATAATCGCACGTCCTGCACTCAGGCTGAAATTGCCTTCCGCTTAAAAAAATTAAAATATTTTTTAACATAATTTAATTTTTATATTGACAAATAAAAAAAAAATGAGTATAATTGGGGTTTAATTTTTTTAACCAAGTAACCTTTAGCTAAAGGAGGTTTCCTGCTCTAAAACTGTTCACGTCTCTGAGAAATTCTGATACTTACTATGGAGGGAGAAACAATGAGAATCTACGTTGGAAATCTACCAAAAGACGCTAATGAAGACGACCTACTCGAGATGTTTGGTGAGTACGGAATCGTCCGAAACATCAAGATCATTCGCGACCGCTATACCAATGTTTCCAGGGGGTATGCCTTTTTAGAAATGCCCGATGAAGACGCGGCTGGCAAGGCAATTGAAGAATGGGATCAAGGATCAATCGATGACCAGGTCATCAGGGTAGATGTTGCAAAGGCATCTGTTAAAGATTTTAAAATTCTACAGGGAGTCATGCGGGTATAGCGAATTTGGATCTAAGAATTTTTTCACAATTCCATCTGTTTAGATCAATTGCTGAATATTTTGTAGGGTTCGAAGCGTCTCAACGATAATCTTGCACAAGTGAAACATTTAATGATAGCGGCGAAACATTCTTTCATAAAACATGTTTTGCAATTATATGCTCTTTCCCTTTTATGAACCCTGCAAAAAAGCAAAATATCTATAGCTAGCCCCCCAAATTTATCAATTTGTTCTTTCCTTGCATAAGGAGGAGTTATGCACTTTCTGGATTATGCAATCGTTATTGTCTATTTAGTCTCGATGATCGTAATAGGTTTGCTCCTGCAACGACGAGCATCTTCGGGGATCGACTCCTATTTCCTGGGAAATCGAAAACTGCCGTGGTGGGCGCTGGGCGCTTCGGGAATGGCGTCTAATCTCGATGTAAGTGGTACCATGATCAATACAGCCTGGATCTTCGCACTCGGCGCTTCAGGCTTTTTTATTGAAATACGCGGCGGTGTTACGCTCATCATGGCGTTTTTGATGATCTTCATGGGAAAATGGAATCGCCGTGCTGAAGTGATGACACTTGCCGAATGGATGAGCTTCCGCTTTGGCAAAGGAAGAGAAGGCGATGTGGCTCGGCTGATTGCCGCGATTTCCAGCATCCTGGTGACCATCGCAATGATCACCTATTTTGCAGTGGGTTCCGGAAAATTCATCGACGTATTTCTTGGGATACCCTCCTTTTGGGGACTTCCTTCAGAATTTTGGGCAGCAACGCTCATGATCATCCTGGCGATGATTTATACTGTAGCCAGCGGTTTGTACGGAGTTGTCTGGACCGACGTATTTCAAAGTTTGCTCATATTTGGCACGATTATTTATATCTGCGTTATGGCGATCACTCAATTTCCGCTGCCAGATGCTTTCTCAATTTCAGTGCCGATGAGAGATGGCACTTTTCAGGCAATCGAGACCACAAGACAGGCATGGACGCACGTTATCCCCCAATGGAAATTAAATTTTGACCCCAATTGCGCTTACTCAATTTACAATCTCTTCGGCATCGCCATCATATTTTATCTCATAAAAGTGACCATCGAGGGATCGGGCGGAACTGGCGGTTATATGGTGCAACGCTATTTTGCCGCTCGCAGCGACCGGGAATCAGGACTGCTCTCGTTGTTTTGGACATCGCTCCTGGCATTTCGCTGGCCCTTTATCGCGGCAATCGCAATCATGGGCATCTCGTATGGATCGGCTCATGGGGTAATCGGTGATCCGGAAAAAGTGATCCCAATCGTTATAAACAACATGGTGCATACCGGCATGAAAGGCTTGCTCGTCGCCGGACTGATGGCAGCAGCCATGTCCACCTTCGATTCTACCGTAAATGCAGGAGCGGCTTACTGGGTCAAAGATATTTACCAGGCTTACTTGAATCCCAAGGCATCAGAGAAAAAGCTGATGCTGCACAGCCGAATGGCTTCGATTATCATCGTCATCTTTGGCCTGTTATTCAGCCTGGCGATCCGGAACATCAATGAAATCTGGGGCTGGATCACGATGAGCATTGGCGCGGGCATGATCATCCCGCAATTGGCGCGGTGGTATTGGTGGCGATTGAATGGTTATGGTTATGCAATCGGTACTATCGGGGGAATGGCTGCCGCAATCATTCAGCGGGCATTTTTTCCAAATGTCCCGGAATACGTTGCCTTTGGCTTTGCCAGTGGAATTTCTCTTGTCGCGATGATAATTGGAACATTGACAACAACCGCAACCACAGAGTCGGTATTAAAAGAATTCTACCGGCGAACTCGACCTTTTGGATTCTGGAGTCACATTAAAAATGCAATTCCAAAATTTATTTTAGAAAAAGTCAATAAAGAAAACCAACGAGATATTATTGCCACATTCTTTGCCGTTCCCTGGCAGGTCGTCCTGTTCTTGACCATGATGATGATCGTGATGCAACGCTGGGATACATTTGGCTGGCTTCTGGCAATACTCATTGCGCTTTCAATCGGATTATACCATTTCTGGTATCGCCATTTATCAACCGAAGTTCGACTTGACGAAGAAGCGAAGTCCTCGCTTTGATTTGTAAGTATTTCTCCATAGCATAAAAAAAATATTGCTTTTCGCTTTTTCTTTATTTAAATTAAAAGCGATAAAACCATTAACCAAAAGGGGCTTCTACCAATTGCCGTCAGGCCAGGAGCTTTGGTTTGTGTTTTCATTGACAATTCACAATTGACCATTATCAATTGACCATTATTTTGTGTACATAAGAAATATATCGCAATTAATTGTCAATTGTGAATTGATAATTGTTAACGATAAAAAATCATTTGCACTTTTGGCCTGACGGCACTGGCTTCTGCCCCTTTTTCAATTCAAACCAAAATGCGGCGATACCTTTTTGAAACGAATCCTATTCAAAAATATTGCATTTTTGCTCATCCTCCTTCCCAGTGTTTTTTTGATCACCTGTGTGCAGGATCGGTCCCAGGATGTTTTGATCTGGCACTCGATGCGTCCCCTGGCAACCAAAATATTGCAACAAAAATTAGAATTATTCGCTCAAAATTACCCAGGCTGGAAATTTAGCCAGCTCTTTTATGAACCAGAGACAGCCCGGACAAATTTTATCATATCCGCAATGGGCGGAAGCGGACCTGCGCTGTTCTGGGGCGCCAGCGATAATATCGGTCCCCTGGTCGAGCTTGAAGTCATTCAACCGTTAGAAAACCTGTTTGACAACGCTTTCCTGGACAGTTTTATCACTGAGCCAATCCACGCCAATAACTTGTTCCAGGGACATCTCTATCAAATTGCAGACCAGGTTGGAAATCATCTCTGCCTGGTGTACAACAAAGCGCTCGCTAAAAATCCGCCACGTTCGCTTAATGAACTGAGATCAATCGGCAAGACGCTGACCAAAGATCTGAATGGCGACGGAAAACCGGATCGCTATGCCTTAGCCTGGAATTACACAGAGCCATTTTTTGCCGTTCCATTTATAAAAGGTTATGGAGGAAATATCCTTGATGAAAATAATCGTCCAACCCTGAATTCTGAAGCAACGATAAAAGCCGCGCAGTTGATTTATGACCTGGCAAACAAAGATCGCATTATCCCGATTGAGTGTGATTATGAAATCTCCAATGCGTTATTTTTAGATGGATCTGCAGCCATGATCATCAATGGACCCTGGTCCTGGGGAACATACATCGAAAATGGGATCGATATTGGCATCACGCGAATTCCGATGATCGATGAAACCGGAATCTGGCCCGCGCCGATGGTCTCCCCGCTCGGCTATTCCTTAAATGTCAATTTGAAAGATGAGAAACTGAAGATCGCTGTCGAGCTATTGAAATATTTGACCTCTCCAGAGGTTGAACTGGAATTTACCAATGCATTGGGAACAATTCCTTCACGACGCGAGGCGTTTCGACATCCGATGGTCACCAACAACGAGCTCATCAGCAGTTCGATTTATCAACTGGAAGTTGGGACTTTGATGCCAGTCGTGACAGAGTTGCGCTGGATCTGGGACGCCATGCGTCCCGGCTACCAATCCATTTTTACCGGCAGGTTGACGCCAGTTCAAGCTGCAAAAGAAATGCAAGCATTAGCCGAAAAACTTATTAAAGAAAACCGCGAATAATATGGCAGCAGGAATCGGAAAAATTGAAAATAATCGTTTAGCCTATTTGTACACCCTTCCGGCATTCATCGTGATGGGGATCGTGGTCATTTATCCGTTTTTTTATAACATCGTGCTGTCATTTTCCAACATGAACCTCACGCATTTCAATGACTGGCGGATCACCGGCATCACCAATTATCTCGGTGTTTTCAAGGAAAGCACGTTCTGGTATTTTCTTTTCAAAACGATTCTCTGGACATTCATCAATGTGTTTTTTCATGTGACGATTGGAATTTTTCTGGCGCTGATTTTAAACAAAGACATAAAAGGCAAAGCCTATTTTCGAACGTTATTGATCCTGCCCTGGGCTGTTCCAGCGTACATCACAGCGCTCACATGGCGGGGAATGTTTAATTCTGAATACGGGGCAATCAGTCTGGTTTTGGATAACCTGTTCGGGATTCAGATCCCCTGGTTGACGACGGAATGGGGCGCCTTTGCCGCGTGCGTCATCACCAACGTCTGGCTGGGTTTTCCGTTTATGATGATTGTTGCATTGGGCGGGCTGCAAAGCATCCCGGATGAATTGTACGAGGCAGCCGAAATCGATGGCGCTTCATGGTGGCTAAAGCTAAAAAATATCACGCTTCCGCTCATCAAACCGGTGATGATCCCGGCGATCACGCTGGGCATCATCTGGACCTTCAATAATTTCAATATCGTCTGGCTCGTGAGCAATGGCGGGGAGCCTGCGGATACGACGCATATCCTGGTGTCATGGGTCTATAAATCGGGATTCAGATATTTTCGCATGGGATATGCTGCTGCATTCTCCATGGTAATTTTTTTGATATTGCTTATTTTTAGCTGGAACTTTATTAAGAAAACCAGGGCGGCTGAAGCGGTTTATTAGTTTGTCATTTTTAGTCAATCGAACTTAATCTTTGAATTGTCGTTAGATCAGAAACCACAAAAAGAGGGAAAATGTTAGACTGGAAAAATCAGCTTTACTACGGTGATAATCTACCAATTTTAAAAGAGTATATCAAAGATGAAAGTATTGATCTAATTTATCTTGATCCTCCGTTTAATTCTAATCGGAATTATAATGTTTTATTTAAAGATGAATCCGGTCAAGAATCAGCTTCACAAATTACCGCCTTTGAAGACACCTGGCATTGGGATCATGTTGCCGAAGCAACCTTTCAGGAATTGCTGTTACATTCATCTGCAAAAGTATCAATGATGCTAAATTCATTAAAACAATTTATCGGCACCAATCAAGTCATGGCTTATCTGGTTATGATGACTGCCAGGTTAATTGAATTGTATCGAGTTTTAAAACCGACTGGTAGCCTTTATTTGCACTGTGATCCGACTGCCAGTCATTATTTGAAGATATTATTAGACACAATTTTTGGCAAAGATCGGTTAAGAAGTGAAATTATTTGGAAACGATATGGAGGTTTTAAACGATCATCAGCAAGAAAATTTCCTCATAAACATGATACTATTTTTTTCTATAGTAAAACAGAAGATATAAAATTTCTACCCCAATTTAAACCGCACAAGCCTGAATATTTAAAAAGATTCAAACAAGATGCTAATGGACGGCATTATCGAGATGATGTAAATCCTACAAAAGGTGGTCGCCGAACTATATATCTTGATGATGTACAGGGTGATTTAATAGATTCACTTTGGATTGATATTAATCCTGTAAATCCTGCTGGCATCGAACGTCTCGGCTATCCTACCCAAAAACCAGTTGCTTTATTAGAACGAATCATTCAAGCCAGCAGCAATGAAGGCGATGTTATTCTTGATCCCTTCTGTGGCTGTGGCACCACGATCCATGCTGCCCAAAAATTAAAACGGCGCTGGATCGGAATTGACATTACTCATTTATCGATTGGCTTAATGAAATATCGACTGAAAGATGCGTTCAATCTGATCGATAATAAAGATTATCAGGTTATAGGAGAGCCAGTCTCAATCGATTCAGCCCGGCAATTAGCCCAGGAAAATCGTTATCAATTTCAGTGGTGGGCAGCCTCTTTAGTACAAGCCATGCCAATCAACGGACATGGGAAACAAGGCAAAAAAGGTTCTGATAAGGGCATTGATGGCATTATCAATTTTATCGATTCACCCGATAATAAACTGAAACGAGTATTAGTTCAAGTTAAAAGTGGCAAAATTAACAGCAAAGACATCAGAGACCTTCGAGGTACTATTGATCGTGAAAATGCTGCGATAGGTGTATTTATTACTTTAAATGAACCGACACGAGACATGAAAACCGAAGCAATAACTTCTGGTTATTATAAATCTGAATTTGGGGGACAGCGATATCCGAGGCTACAGATTTTGACAATTGAAGAACTTTTATCAGGCAAGAAAATTGATATGCCACCGATCAAAAAGACTTTCAAGCAAGCGCAGAAAGAGATCGACAAAGTATCGGATCAAAATGATTTTTTTTAGCTAAGAATAAAAAGTTGTAAGTTTTCTTTTTAGTATCTACCATCAATTAAACAATGTCATTTTTAAATAGCATGTCTTAACTTGTAAATAATATGCGAAAACCAAGAGACCTGTCCATCAAAGGCAAAATTGCCGCGTACATTATTCTGACGATTTTCACACTGATCGCCATTTATCCGATTCTGACCGTGATATCGATTTCTCTAAGACCAGGAGATCGGCTGCTCAGCAAATCGCTGGCGATAATCCCGGACAACGCCACGCTGCAGACCTACATCAAATTGTTCAGCGAAGAATCGTTTCTGCTGTGGCTGAAAAACAGCAGTATCATTTCTGCAGCAGTCATGATCGTCGGCGTTGCCCTGGCTGCCACGGCAGGCTACGCCTTTTCCCGCTACAAATTCGTCGGCAAGGAAGCGATGATGTTCAGCTTGATCACCACCCAAATGTTCCCGCTGACCATGCTATTGCTGCCGTTGTTCATTATGCTGATCAAGCTGAAATTGTACGATTCCTATCTGGGATTGATCGTGGCGTATTCCGCCACCACCCTGCCATTCACCACCTGGCAGATGAAAGGATATTATGACACCATCCCATTCAGCCTGGAGGAAGCCGCATTTATCGATGGGTGCAGCCAGTTCTACACATTCTGGCGAATCATTTTGCCGTTGGCAGCCCCGGCATTGGTGATCACGGCATTATTTTCATTCATGGCAGCTTGGTCGGAGTACCTGGTCGCTGCGGTTTTGATTCAGGATCAAAGCTTGTTCACACTGCCGCTTGGGCTGAAAACTTTTCAATCTGCAATGGAAACATCCTGGGGACTTTATTCGGCAGGCGCAATCATGGTCAGTTTGCCTGTCGTCATTTTATTTTTATTTTTAAGTCGTTGGCTGATTTCAGGACTAACATTAGGAAGCGTCAAAGGATAGCAGAATTGGGCAATTGGGTAATGGGGCTATTGAGTGACGAAAAAATGAGTTTGAATTATATTAAGAATTTAGAGGTTGGAAAATGAGTAAACTCACGATACTATCGGAGCTCTGGCAATTTTTAAAAGTCAGAAAAAAATGGTGGTTAGGCCCAATCATTTTATTTCTCATCTTATTGGGATTGATTTTTAATCATTTTTACCGAAGGCTCTGCCCTGGCGCCATTTATTTATGCACTATTTTAATGAAAAACTGATTCCATCCGCCGGGGCAGAAGGAATCAGTTTGAAAAATTCTCAACTCAAAGTCACGAAGCAAACACAAAGCACACAAAGATAAATGCCAGGTATTATATTTTTATTGTGAACTTTCTTTTTTTCTTAGCGCCTTAGTGTTGAAATTTTTTTCATAAAAAAACAAAGATTTAGCCTGTAATATTATCGCCTAACAATTGAAATTCAACCTGGATATGAACATCAGACAATCTTCATTTTACCTGAGAAAACTTGCATCGGTATTAAGCTTGCTGATTATCGTTATCGCGCTGACGATACTCTCTCCGTATTTTCTCACGACGGAAAATTTGCTTTCGATTGGTCTGCAAATGTCCGTCATCGCGATCATGTCCATCGGGCAGGTGTGGATAATCATTGCCGGAGGCATCGATCTTTCTGTCGGCTCGATTCTGGCGATATCTGGTGTTGTTTCGACGATGCTGATTTCCGGGGGAATGAATATGGTTCTGGCGTCCGTAATTGGCATTGGGATCGGTTCTTTCTGTGGATTTATC
>JALOPY010000519.1 GCA_025453735.1 bacterium
AACGACTCGTTTTCCCGCAGCTTATGTTGACAGCATCGAAATTTCGCTCCCCCCGGTGATCGGCAGTTTTCAGGAAGATCTCCCTGCGAAAAATTCCGGGCTTCAGATTGGCGATCGGATTGTCGCGATCAATGATGTTCCGGTAAAAACATGGAGCGAATTAACCAACATCATTCATGATAGTCCGGGACAGCCGTTGCACATCAACTGGGTTCGAAACGGAATTCCGGACTCGACCCAAATTGTCGCAGCGAAAAAAGAGATTCAAGGCAAAGAGATCGGTCTGATTGGAATTGGTTATGCTGTCCTTGAAAAAGACCTCAACTTTTTTCAGGCGATGGGACATGGTTTTAACTATTCCTGGTATATCACGCAACTGATCGGGAAGTCCATCAAAATGATTGTTAGCGGCGAACAGAAAATCAAAGAAGCCTTTGCCGGTCCCATCATGATTGCGAAATTAGCTAAAGACAGCGCCCGTGAAGGAGAATCAAACTTCATCGCGTTCATCGCCTTTCTCAGCCTGAACCTGGGATTGCTCAATCTTCTTCCGATTCCGGTGCTCGATGGGGGACATATCGTTTTCCTTGCGATTGAAGCGATCATCCGTAGGCCGATTTCGACAAAGGTCAAGCTCGTCGTGCAACAGATCGGCATGGTGCTCATCATCGCATTAATGCTGTTTATTATTTACAATGACATCCGGCGTTTGTGGTAATAGCCTTATGACGAAAAAGCCAGTATTTTTCAATACTGGCTTTTTGTTCCAATATAGAAAAATTGCTTGACTAAGAGATTATTTTTTTTTATCTTTTTTTGTAAATTTTATATTCCAGATGAACCGAAGTCTCAGCAAATGATGGGTAACCACCTTGCCAAAGGTTTAAAAATTAGGCCTGGCAGATTATTTTAAGAGAATGATCTGCCGCGGCAGACCTTCGGAAGGGCATGTTCAAATAATCTGTTACTACGGCGTTACCAACTGAGCGCGGCAAAACGTGCTTTTAATATAAATCATAAACCATAATAATAAACTGTGATGAGGATCTGATATGATTCGATTAGCTGAAAGAATGTCACGATTGGGAACAGAAACTGCTTTTGAAGTTCTGGCAAAAGCAAAAGCCCTGGAAGCACGGGGCAAAGATGTGATTCATCTCGAAATCGGGGAACCCGATTTCGATACACCACGAAATATTATTGATACTGCGGTAAGCGCATTGAACCAGGGGAAAACCCATTATGGACCGGCAGCAGGCATTCCGGAATTAAGAGCGGCTCTGGCGGAAGACATGGGAAAACGACGAAACATTACACTCGATCCCGCCGAAGTTGTAGTGACCCCCGGCGCAAAACCGATCATGTTTTTTACCATACTGGCGTTGATAAATGAAGGGGAAGAGGTGATGTATCCCAACCCTGGCTTCCCGATCTATGAATCGGTCATTAATTTTGTCGGAGCAAAAGCAGTCCCTTATCCATTGCGCGAGGAACGCGAATTCAGTTTTGATGTTGATGAATTTATGTCGTTGATTACCGACAAAACGAAAATGATCATTTTGAACACCCCGCAAAATCCAACCGGAGGCATTTTAACAGAATCAGATTTGAAAGCCGTGGCAGAAGTCGCGCAAAAGAAGAATATTATTATTTTGTCTGATGAAGTCTATCTGAACATAATTTATGAAGGAGTGCATCATAGCATTGCCAGCCTGCCGGGAATGAAAGAGCGGACGATCATCCTCGATGGATTTTCCAAAACCTATGCAATGACCGGCTGGCGATTGGGCTATGGCGCCATGCCGAAAGAGTTAGCCGAGAAAGTTGTGCTCTTGCAGATTAACAGTAACTCCTGCACTGCCACGTTTTCTCAATATGCCGGCATCGAAGCCGTGCGCGGTTCCCAGGTGGAAGTTCAGAAAATGGTGGCTGAATTCAAAAAGCGAAGAGATGTAATTGTCGATGGATTGAATACAATCGATGGGATTAGCTGCCTTCGTCCCCACGGTGCGTTTTATGTTTTTCCAAATATCAAAGCGCTCGGGATTGATGGCAAGCATTTTGCCGATATTTTGCTTGAAAAATTTGGTGTCGCTGCATTGTCAGGCACCGCATTTGGAAAATTCGGCAATGGCTATTTGAGATTTTCTTATGCTAACTCAGTTGAAAATATTAATAAAGCGCTGGATCGAATTGAGCAGGCAGTGAAATCGTTAAAGAAATAAACGATCTTTTATTTATTCGGCTATTTCCAAATAGCTAACCTGGATAAGCCAGAACCAAAAAGATCTTTGACTGCCAATTACGCGAATTAAATAAATTCCGCGAATCAACCAGCCGGCAAATTCGAATATTTTGAAAAATTGGTGTAATTCGCGGTCAAAAAGTTTTTGCCCTTTGGGCAAGAAATGAACTGGTTAGATACTAATATGAATTATTGAGTTGTTTTGGGATTTTAAATTTTGTGTTAATATTACAATGACAAAAACTTACAAGGAGCATCGGAGGAAACAGATACTCTTTACTCTTCGAGCACAGGGCATCACGGAGATTTTTTGAGAGGGATTTTCAGGTGGTTACAAAACTCAGTTTCAACTCCGCTAGGTCCGTTTCTCATTGTAAAAAAATTACTAATTAATTTACAGTCCTAAAGGATAATTTTTAGAAAGGGATTCGGAATTGAACATCAAAAAAACTGCTTTTTATGATATTCATACGAAGTACAATGCTAAACTTGTAGAGTTTGCTGGATTTTATATGCCCATTCAATATCGGGGCATCAATGAAGAGCATATTCGAGTTCGCACAACTGTTGGAGTTTTCGATGTCTCGCACATGGGAGAGTTTGAGTTTATCGGGCCTAAAGCCGAAGAATTTTTGCAGCTCATGACAACTAATGATGTGAAAAAACTGGAAATGTACCAGGCCCACTATTCTGCTTTATGTTATGAGAATGGTGGAATTGTGGATGACCTGCTCATCTATCGCTTCCCCGAAAAATTTATCATGGTTGTCAATGCTGCCAATCTTGAAAAAGACTTTCAATGGTTAATCGAGCATCTGATCGATGGTGTGATCATGAAAAATCGCAGCGATGAGTACAGCTTGCTGGCGATTCAGGGGAATAAGGCGCAAGCGACATTGCAGAAATTGACAGATGAAGATTTATCCCGAATAAAGAATTATTGGCTAACCGAAGGAACGCTTGCTGATGTGCCCATGATGATCGCTCGAACCGG
>JALOPY010000520.1 GCA_025453735.1 bacterium
CGAAATCAGTGTGGGCTATTGCACGCTCTACGGGGACATGGCTGGCGGATTTGCGGTGATAAAAGATGTCCCTAAAACATTGGTTTATAAATTATCTGTCAACCTGAATGAAAGCCGCGATCAGGAAATTATTCCGCAAAGCACATTGGTCAAGCCGCCCTCTGCTGAATTGCGACCGAATCAGAAAGATGAGGATAGCCTGCCGCCATATCGAGTTTTAGATCCAATCCTTGCTGCATACGTGGAGAACGACTCCAGTCTCGACCAGATCGTCGCGCTCGGCTATGACGAGCAGACCGTGCGCCGGGTGATCCGATTGGTCGATCAAAGCGAATACAAGCGACGCCAGGGTCCGCCGGGAGTGAAAATTACACCCCGGGCGTTTGGGCGGGATCGGAGGATGCCGATCACCAATCGGTATCGTTTATAATTTGCAATGATGAATTTCAATCAAAATGGAGGTGATTGAAATGAACGAAAAAAACAATTCACGACCCGGGGACGAGCATGTTCAAACCAGCGTCCTCGCCAGAATCGAGAAGAAGTCACTAATCTGGCTGGCGAATCGAATGCCCGGCTGGGTGACGCCGGATATGCTGACTTATTTAGGATTGCTTGCCATGGCGTGGATCGGACTTTGCTACTACCTGGCAAAACGCCACTGGATTTTTTTGATCCTCGCCAGCGTCGGCTTCGCGGTGAACTGGTTCGGCGATAGCCTGGACGGCACCCTGGCGCGGGTGCGCAAAAAGGAGCGTCCCTTCTATGGCTTTTATCTCGATCATCTCGTCGATGCATTTGGGATTACCCTGGTGATTCTTGGAATTTCCTATTCCAGGCTGGTGCACCATCCATTCCCGCTGCTGGTGCTGGCGTTCTTTCTCATCGCCTCGATCAATACCTACCTGGCGACCCATGCGATGAATATCTTCAAAATTTCGTATTTGAGTTTATCGACCACCGAAGCGCGGATTGTGCTGAGCATTTTCAATATCATTCTTATTTTCTACCAGGAGATCAATCTGTTCGGCGTGCGAATATTTCTGTTTGATATCATTGCTGTCATCATGTCCCTTTTTTTGTTGATCGCAATTTTGCGTAGTGCAATAAAAAACTTAACTTTTCTGAATCGAAAGGAACGGGCGAAGTGGGAGGAGCAGGAGAAATAATATCAATTCCGAAAATTCAAAGAAGTCATTAATAGCATTAATTTTCAGTAGAACCTCAGTCTCGGGTGTATAAACCTGGTTTCTGCCAGAAACCAGGTTTATTGTCCACCTCTAAGTGAGCTTTTACAATTTTCCCATAAAGTTTCTTGCAAATCTGCTTTGATTTTTGTATATTGAGTCATCTTAATGTGACCGTCATCTGCGAGATGACGGTCACGTCCCGGACAAATAATATTACCAACATTGATAGAAAGGAAATTTATGACCAAGATAATCTTAATCGTTGTTCTTCTGCTTATTTCCAGCGGCTCCTTTTATTATTATCTGTCCACGCAAGAACCTCTCCCCGTGGAATACAAAGGCGACCAGGGATTGGATACGACGAAAGCCGTCATTTCTCTGGCAACAACTATCGTCACGTTTTTGGGTGCGGTGGCAACTTTGATTTTAAAGATCATGGAAATCAAAGCCAAAAAACAATCAGGCAAATGAAAAGGAGAAGCCGCCATGAGGAAATTAGTAATTGTCCTCACAATCCTTACCAGCCTACTGGCTTTCGATAGCAGGGTAATTCTTCCACAGGTATGGAAGACGAATATCGAGGAGGTCTATCAAAAACCGGATCGCAAAACCTGGGGCGACATTTATAGCTGGAGCTTCAATCGTAGAGAATTCAACAAAAGCTTTGCGTTGGTGATCGGCATTAGCGATTACACCAAAGCTCAGGATTGGCCCAGGCTGGAATCGCCATATTCCGATGCCATCCGGGTGCGGGATTTTCTGATCCATGACGACGGCTTTGATTACGTGGTAACCCTCACCAACGGCAAAGCCACCCAACAAAACATCAAGCGCTATATGGAAGAAATCTTCCCCGAGAAGTTTGGTGAGAATGATCGGTTCCTCTTTTATTTTTCGGGTCATGGCACCCAGCAAATTATTAAAGCGGCGACCTTTGGCTACTTGGTCTTGCAGAATTGTGGCTTGAAATCCTATAGCGAGATGATCACCATGGAAGATATTGAACGTTGGGATCGGCTGCTCTATCCCAAGCGACATGTATTGTTTATTTTGGATTGTTGTTTCAGTGGCCTGGCAGGACAGCAGCACTACTCTGCCCTGACTGATAAAAAACTGGAGCGTCTTTCCCAATACGCCCATTATTTGATTACCGCTGGGACCGCCGACGAAGAATCCGTTGCCAGCCTGCTCCGGTGGAATGGCAGTCTTTTCACCGATTCCTTTTTAAAAGCAGCATCGGGCAGTGGGGATCTGAGCAGCTATGATTATCAGGCGGATGGCGTGGTCTCGCTGAAAGAGTTGATGAAATATATCGGCGATCGCATCGATGATGAATCGACCAAACTGAAATCGAAAAACCCGCTTTCCCAAGGGATTAAAATGTCCCCTCAGATTTCTGACCTACAGAATAATGAGGGAGAGTTCTTTTTCATCAGCCGCCATTTTAAAAATAGAAAAGTGGGCAATGTCTCTAACAATAATTTAGACCATGGCTGGCCAATAGAGACAAAAGGAGTCAACATTGAGCCTTCACCAAAGCCAAAAACAGAAACACCTCCTTTTATTTCCCCTCCTCGAACCACAACAACAGCGAAACTAAAACTTAGAAGCGAGCCAGCTTCTCTATCCAGAGAACAAGTTAAAGCGATGTTAGCAGAGCGTGGATTTTATGAAAGATCTTGGAACGCAACTGCTCAAGGATATAACAATCAGTTTGAGACAAAGATAATCAAAGAGAAAAGTGTGGTGGTCGATCATGCTTCAGGATTGATGTGGCAAAAGGGAGGATCGGCAAACTATATAACTTATGATGAAGCAAAAGAATATTGGTCTTGAAAAGAGCTTAATGGCATTGAAGGAGGCCCGGAGCTGGTTTTACCCTTCGGCGGCATTTACAGGCGATTATACATGGGCTGAGGGAGGAAGGACAATTCCCTTTCCGATAGGGGACCTTCTGAATCCTATTTACTCGACACTTAATCAGCTGACAAACTCAGAGACCTTTCCTTATGTTGAAAATGTGGAGATTCAGTTA